>NZ_JADBVE010000317.1:0-4743 GCF_020245285.1 Microcystis sp. M31BS1 | reverse complement strand
AGCACCTCGGTTGAACTGGATGTCCACGCCCTTTTTCAGAATATAGGCACCCAAGCTACAAAGCGGTATTTTTTACCTAGGTTGGGACGGGTTGCCTACTTCTCAAGATACAAGGTTGGGTTGAAGCATGAAACCCAACACAACCAACAGCTAAGACAGGAAACCCAACACAACCAACAGCTAAGACAGGAAACCCAACATAACCAACAGCTACTTTTTTAACGTCAACCCAACTACTTAAAGGAGTAAAAACCATGAGTCTGTGTCTCAATCCTAATTGTTCCGCCGCCAATCCAGATGGCAATAAATTCTGTGAAAAATGCCGCTCTAAATTGTTTTTACAGGAGCGTTATCAAGCAATTAAATTAATTGGTCAAGGAGGATTTGGTTGCACTTTTAAAGCGGTAGATTATAGTAAGCCTTCTCGACCTTATTGTGTGATTAAACAGTTTTTTCCTTCGGTTCAAGGGACTGATACAATTGAGAAAGCCTCAGAATTGTTTGAAAAAGAAGCAATCCAATTAGAGAAGTTAGGAAAACATCCCCAAATTCCTGAACTTTTCGCTTATCTCAATCATGATGATGACCGTCAATATTTGGTACAAGAATATATTGAAGGACAGAATTTAGAACAAGAATTAAGAAGTCAAGGGGTATTTAATGAAGCCAAGATTAAAGCTTTATTAACAGATATTTTGCCCGTTTTAGATTTTATTCATAGTCAGGGAGTAGTTCACCGAGACATTAAACCAGAAAATATTATTCGACGTAACTCAGACAAGAAGGCGGTTTTAGTAGATTTTGGCGCGTCTAAAGTTGTTACACCTCTTAACCGTTCTGTTACTGGTACGGTAATCGGTTCAGCGGAATATATCGCCCCAGAACAAGCTAACGGTAAGGCGAATAATCCCAGTGATTTGTATAGTTTAGGGGTCACTTGTATTTATTTGTTGACTCAGATTTAACCCTTTGATTTATTTGATACCAGTGACCATGAATGGATTTGGCGACAGTTTTTAGTCAAAAATAATGTTCGGGATGATTTAGGACGCATTCTTGATAAAATGATCGAATTTGGGACAAGAAAGCGTTATCAATCAGCGCGGGAGATTTTACAAGATTTGACGGGACAATCACCAGCAACTTCTATATAAATACCAAAAACTCCCGTTATTCAAACACCACCACCGCCTAAAGTTGCTGCTAATATTGTGCTTAAAAGTGCTAGGGAGGTTAACTATTCTCAATTACAGCAACTCTTAAGTAGGTGGGTGGAATTAAATATAAGATGAACGTAGGTTGGGTTGAAGCATGAAACCCAACGGCCGATTATGTTACGCTACCGCTAACCCATCCTACAAATAATTGTGCCTCCCTACTTAAGTACCTAGGCAAAATTATTTACACATGACGATCATTGCCCCGTAAGGGTTTTAGCTCGATCGGGCAGGTAATTAATTTTGCATGACTACTTAGCAGCAGAAAACTGGAAAGAAGCAGATAAAGAAACAGGGGAAGTGATGTGTCGGGTCGCCGGAAGGGAAAGCGAAGGATGGTTGAGAGAAGAGGACATTGATAATTTCCCCTGTGAAGATTTACGAACTATTAACCAACTTTGGCTAAACTATAGTAGCGGTAAGTTTGGCTTCAGCGTCCAGAAAGAAATCTATGAGAGTCTTGGTGGCACGAGAAAGTATAATAGTGAACTGGAAGTGGAAGTATTGGAAAAGTTCGCCGATAGCGTCGGCTGGAGACAAGGAGGTAGGTGCTTGACAGGCCGACAGTTGACTTTTAATTCAGCAGTCTTTAATTCAGCAGTCCCCAAGAGGCACCTACCCGTACCTGGGGTTTTCGGCGGGGAGAAAAGTGTGTTACTGGGTATTGCTGCTTGTGGTGTGCCTTTTCTCGCGCAAAGACTTGTAAGCTGTAGGATATAACAACTTGAGGCAATTTGTCAAGCTTAGTTTTGGAGATTTCTAGAACGAAAACATAGGCTTTTTCCTACTTCAATACCTGGCACTGGTTGCTGTCATCAAGCTATCGATTTCCAGTAGTAAGCTACTTTGCAGATAAGTCAACTTTTAATTCTCGCTCTTCTACTATTCTTTACCCCTGATCAATAAACGGATTTTTAATATTTAAACCGGAAATCCCCTTAAAATCATCAACATTTCTAGTGACCAAACATCCATTTTGGCTCAATGTTGTCGCGGCAATAATGGCATCGGGAATCTTGATTTTATACTGTCGTTTCAGTTGAATAGTCAGATCTTCAATTTCTCTCAATATGGGAATTGATTCAAACTGTGAGAGTAAATCTTCAATTATCTGCTCTTCTTCCTTAGATAAAGTAGGAAAACTGAGTAACTCAATTCTGACAATTGGTGAGATAAAAATCTGATGCAAACTCAAAAAAGCTTGGGAGAAAAAAGAAGTAACTAGATCGTCATCGGCTAAATAATAAATAAAAATATTGGTATCATAGACGTATTTCATCCATCCCACTCCCGACGAAGAGACTCCACATGAGATAGCATTGCCGCCTTTTGCTCCTTAAGAATACCTTTGGCTTTAACCACCTTTTGATAATCTTTTTGCCAAAGCTGAAGCAGTGAATCTGGCACATCTGCTGTAATGAAATTTTCATCTTCAGCAATCAGATAATTCCTTGGTATTTTAATCAGTGGCACAGCTTTTCTCCTAATACCAAACAGTATTTAATGTCTCTCTCTGTCATAGACTATCATTATATATCATCCTTTCCTCATGAATCCCTAACCTCCCAGAAAAATCCAATCATCGCGGCGGTAATCCAAAAATAGTAATAAGTAAAGACTGTAACCAATTAATCGATGCTTGAGTTTGCTCGACCGTCATCCGATTTCTTCTTTCTGCGACTAGGAGAGTATTGACAATCTCTAAAGACCAAATTTCGGGAACAAATGCTTCGGCGTTTGGCATTATGTCTAATACTGCGTTAGCATAATCGTTATCTTCATCGACCAAACACCAGCTAATTGCTACCGAACAATCTAAAACGAACTCAATCAAAACCGTCTCCCTTCTTCTCGCATGGCACGAATTTCACTTTTAGGTAAAGCTACAGTTTTTTGAAGGTGGCGCATTCCTGAAATAGCTTGGGTAATAGATTGCTCTACTACTGGGTTGCCCCAAGCATTATAGCGAGGTTTTCTTTCCTCTTTTCTACTTGCTAAATCTTCACTGACTTCTTGAACCGCTTCAACGGTTACTGTAACATTTACTTCAGTTTCTTTAAAATCGGACGGTATATCTAAATGTAAGATTCCATCTCTACCAATCTGAGAACGTGGTTTAATTGTTGGCATATTAAAACCTCGTATATTCTTATCCTTTTGCCCATTTATAAGCAGGTGAATATTATAAATTTGATTCTACATCACCACAGGTTGTGGGTTCCAATGCTCCTCGTGTCTAATTGAATTTGTCCACCTGCCTATCAACCAGTATTTGAAGTCTCTGTCATAGATCATCATTATATATTATCCTTTCCCCATGAATCCCTACCCTCCCAGAAAAATCCAATCATTGCGGCGGTAATCCAAAAACGGAAACGGACTAATAAAATAGGGGCTTTTCCCACAAAAAGATGTAATCCGAAAATAGAGGGCAGTATCAACCAAATCAGTCGCCTCATCCGGTTCCATCATCACCACCTTAAAGCCGCTGCCAAAAGGATGCGGCTCTTCTGGTTTCTGTGTGGAAACGAGGTCTATACTGATAGTTTCTTCGACAAAATAGTCCTAAAAGTGTTACCCGATAAGCATTTCACGATTCCATAAGCAAAAATTATCACACAAAGTCGAGAAGAGCCAGGATGCCGCCCCGTCGGTTCCTTCCCCCCATTGAGGAAGCGCAAACAACCTTCACCCCCATTCATCTGCTGGTACTTGCCACTAATCCACCTCCCAGCATTCTCCAAGTCATCCAATTCCAGATAGGCACAATTCTCCTCGCAGGGGACGCTGAAACCATCCTGATAGCTGCCCGTCACCGTCTGATAGCGGTACGACTCCGCCGCCCCCCAAATGCCATCAATCCGCACTACCGCCGTCCCTGCTAGGGTTGCGGGGTTAGGCATCTGTCTTAAGGGTACATTGCCCAAACCGGGGATGTCAGCCACAAAACTGCTGCCCCAATCAGCAAAATTGCCGATCGCGGCTTGAGAAATGCCCGGAATGGCGCTGATAGGGAACTGAGACAGGTCAATCCCATTCAATTGCCAGTTACCGACAAGGGGATTTTCAGCTAAAATCTCGCCCAAGCTGCGATCGCCAGCCGCCAAGCCTGCTGCTGCCAACAACTGCTGGACTGGCGGAATCTGACTAACAGCCCGCTGCCCCAAGCTAGGAATTGCTGCCACCAACTGCTGCAATGTCTGTTCCCCCAGCAAGGGATATTCTGGTTAATAAAACTAACCTTAAGTAGGGAGGCACAATTATTTGTAGTGGTTTGTTTCAGTTAATTTGGTGTATTAGAAAAATGCTATAAATTCTATAATCTAAGACTTTAAGCCGAAATCTATTGCCCTATTTTAGCTGAAACAGTAAACAGTTAAACAGGGGGAGCATCTCACCTTTGCAATGAGCATAAATACTTAGTAGAAAAATAGGCTTTTCGAGGGTAATTCTTGTTTTAATTCTCCATGTACGCGGTCTTTAAAAGCCTCTATTTCGTTCCAAGACACGATTAAGAGTGGCTTTT
>NZ_JADBVE010000316.1:0-10470 GCF_020245285.1 Microcystis sp. M31BS1 | reverse complement strand
GTTATAATTAAATTAAAAATGGATTTTAGGTTCGATCCCCCCTGCCCCCCTTGATAAGGGGGGTGCCGATAGGCGGGGGGATCCCCCCTGCCCCCCTTGATAAGGGGGGTGTCTGACAACTTTTAACGCCTACCTACTTAAATCTTTATGAAAAATCAAGCCCTAGCTGGAAAGCCGGTGATAGGATTTTCTGGAGTCTTTATTGTAATCTGAGGAAATTAAATCAAGTCGATGGAAAAAATGTTACCAGTGAACAGCAATCGGACAAAATAACTGCTAGATTACAAGGTATAGTCGATCACTCTCTAGTAGATATTTAAACAGCGATCGCTCTGGGACAAAAATCTCTGGATTAGCCAACAAATAAAGATAGTTTACTGAAAATTTGCCAACAATTCACGCCCTTATAGACAACTTGATCGCTGCCCCCCTTATTAAGGGGGGATTAAGGGGGGATCAAGGGGGGATCAAGGGGGGATTAAGGGGGGATTAAGGGGGGATCAAAACCACCTCAAGGTTGAGGTAGCCCAATTAAATCCCACCCTCGTTATTCGTTATTATTCTTCTCTACCCATGACTAACTCTTTATATATCAGCACGACGGCAACGGGAAGCGGTAAAGCGTTAGTAGCTTTAGGAATTATTGACTTAATTCTCCGCAAAACTAATAAAGTTGCTTTTTTCCAGCCAATTGTTCTCGACTGTTCCCAAGGTCATCGGGACGAAGACATTGACTTAATCCTCAATTATTTTAAATTAGAACAAACCTACGAAGAGGCCTTCGGTTTATGTTACGACGAAGTGAAGGAGTTATTGGTACAACAAAAATTTGATGAAATCATCGGAAAAATTATCAAAAAGTTTAAAAACTTAGAAAACAAATATGATTTTATCCTCTGTGAAGGTTCCGATTATCTGCAAGAAAATTCCGCCTTTGAATTTGAACTAAATACAGAAATCGCCAAAAATCTCGGCCATCCCATCTTAATATTAGGTAATGCCTACCAGCGCAGTATCGAAGATGCCCTTAGTCCGATCCTGATTTCCTGCGACACCTACCAAGATAAAGGTTGTAAGGTGATTGGGATTATTATCAATCAAGCTGAAGAGGAAAAAATAGAGGAATTACGGAAAACCCTAACTAAAATTTTTCCCCCCCAAGAATATGCCCTAGGAGTGATTCCCCATAATGCCAAACTTAGCAGCCCGCGAGTGGCAGAAATCGCCCAACAATTACAGGCAAAAGTTCTCTACGGACAGCAAAGATTAGATAGTTTAGCTAGTAACTTTCTGGTGGTGGCCATGCAGATGCAAAATGCCCTAGAGCGGTTAAAAGAAGATAGCTTAATTATCACCCCTTGGGATCGCGGCGATGTGATTATCGGGATGTTACAGGCCCACCAATCGGCCAATTATCCCCAATTAGCTGGTATAGTCTTAACAGCAGGTCATAACCTCAATCCTTCGATCGCCCGTTTAATTGACGGTTTGCCCGATCCCTTACCGATTCTCTCCGTCACCACCGATACCTACACCACGGCCGAACACATCCACGATGTGCGAACCACCCTGACCTCGACGGACTACGATAAAATTAACCTCAGTCTGCAGCTTTTTCACAGTAACATCAATCTCGATCGCCTAGAAGCGCAAATTCGCACTTTGCGGACCCAGGGGATTACCCCGAAGATGTTCACCTATAATCTCGTACAACAGGCCAAAGCGCAAAAACGTCACATTGTTTTGGCCGAAGGGACTGAACCGCGCATCCTCCAGGCAGCCACAGTTTTAATCGAACAGGATATCGTCGATTTAACCCTCTTGGGACAACCGGACGAGATTGCAATGGTGATTAAAAAACATGGTATCACTCTCGATCTCGATCGCCTGCAAATTATTGACCCCGTGGCTAGTCCCCATTTTGAAAGCTATGTGCAGACCCTCTACGAAGCGAGAAAAGCCAAGGGAATGAATCTCGATATGGCCCGGGATTATGCACAGGATGTCTCCTATTTTGGCACTTTAATGGTGTATCAGGGCGATGCTGATGGTATGGTATCGGGGGCGGTGCATACCACTCAACACACGATTCGGCCTGCACTCCAGATTATCAAAACTAAGCCCGATTGTGCGATCGTCTCCTCGGTCTTTTTTATGTGTCTAGAGGATCGAGTCTTGGTTTATGGGGATTGTGCGGTCAATCCCGACCCCAGTGCCGAGGAATTAGCCGAAATCGCCCTATCTTCCGCCGAAACCGCCCAAAAATTCGGAATTGAACCGCGAATCGCCCTGCTTTCCTATTCTTCGGGTCAATCGGGCCAGGGAGAAGACGTGGAAAAAGTACGACAAGCGACCAAAATCGCCAGGGAAAAACGCCCCGATTGGAAGCTAGAAGGGCCGATTCAGTACGATGCGGCCGTGGATAGGGAAGTAGCCGCCCAAAAAATGCCGGGGTCAGAGGTGGCGGGCCAAGCAACGGTGTTTATTTTTCCTGACCTGAATACAGGGAATAATACTTATAAAGCCGTACAGCGGGAAACAAAAGCTTTAGCGATTGGTCCAATCCTACAGGGATTAAAAAAACCCGTCAATGATCTCAGTCGCGGTTGTACCGTTCCCGATATTATCAATACGGTGGTAATCACAGCCATTCAATCCCAATCTTTTTGAGTTATCAGTTAGAAAACGGGTTTCTCAAAAAAACCCTTTTTCTGGAATATGCTTATACCATTTCTCTAAATGAAAACTACACATCGAATTTAAGTCACCCTTTTTAAGGGGGATTTAGGGGGATTAAACTTCTGTAGTCAGACTTTGGAGAATTGGTATTATTTCCTCCCGACCGGGCCAGAGCGGGAATCAAAACTATCTCAATGGAGCGAGATGAATCGCGACCAGAATAAAACTAACGCGGTAGCGTTTCCACTTTCGGGGAGTTTTGGTTCTCGACGTATTTTTTTAGTTGTTCGACAGTAAGTACCTAGGCAAAATTATTTACACATGACGATCATTGCCCCGTAAGGGTTTTAGCTCGATCGGGCAGGTAATTAATTTTGCATGACTACTTAACGTCGCCACAACTAGCCACGAAATAAGCTCCCGTCCAAAAATAGGGTTTGTTGTCGAAATACTCGGCCGCCAAATACGGAAATTCTTGTCTAATTAAGCGACTACTAACTGTTTTAAGGTTAGCGATTAGTTTGGTCCATGATTGTAATTATAGCGTTTCCTGTTCGCAAGAGATACATTATCGATGGTGAAAAGCTTAATTAGCAAAGGTTAAACTGTGCCACACAGGTGTGAGAACCGCTATAGTTGATATCCTAGGCAGTAAGTGTTATAATTTAACTATACATCACGCTCACGAAAGACAGTGATAACGCTTACCTACCAGTACAAACTAAAGGTAAACAGACAACAGGAACAGGAGATAATCCACATTCTTGATGTTTGCAAAAGCGTTTATAATTACGCTCTTTCAGAACGGAAAGATTGGTTAAACTCTCGAAAGTGTCTTGCGGATCACTGTTCGCTAGTTTCCGAGTACATAATTCCTGCGGATGAACCCTATCCTAATTACTTCGTTCAAGCTAAAAATCTAACGGAAGCTAAAAAAGTTTACCCGATATTAAAGACGGTTAACGCTCAAGTTTTACAGCAAGTCTTAAAAACTTTAGATAAGGCGTTTAACCAGATGAAATCGAAAGGCTTCGGCTTTCCTAGATTTAAGAAAAAGATGCGGAGTTTTGTTTTTCCTGCGCTGTCAAAAAGCTTTCTAGGTGACGAATACTTAAATTTTCCACAATTGGGAAAAATTAGAATCAGGCAATCTAGAGAATACCCGTCTGGGTTCGAGCCTAAACAAGCTCGAATTATCCAAAAAGCGTCGGGATTTTACGTTTCGGTTTCCTTCCAATCTACGGAATTAGTTCCCGATATGACAGTGGGGAAAACCTGTTTAGGAATTGACGCGGGGATTGAGAGTTTTGTTGCTACTTCACGGGGAGATTTAATCAAAGCCCCTCGATTTTTGTTGAAAGTACAGAGTAAGCTTAAATTGCTACAAAGACGCTTGAAACGGAAAACTAAAGGCTCTAGCAATTGGTTAAAACTTCAGGAGAAGATAGCGAGATTACATGAAAAAGTGTCTAATACTCGTAGAGATTGGCACTTTAAGTTAGCTCATTACCTTTGTGATCTTGCTGATAATATCTTTGTCGAAGATATTAACTTCATTTCCTGGTCTAGAGGGATCGTTAGAAAACAATCTCTGGATTCGGGCATCGGTAGTTTTATTAACGAGATACTACCGTTTGTCGCTTGGAAACGGGGGAAATATTATCTTAAGGTCGATAAAAACGGAACTTCCCAGGATTGTCCGAATTGTGGCGCGATTACTGGCAAAAAGTCGTTATCAGAAAGAGTTCACCGGTGTGATTCTTGCGGCCACATTGAACCGAGAGACACGGCATCAGCGAAGGTAATCGAGAACCGAGGAAAAAACGCGGTCGGACTGACCGTGTTAGAAAACGCTCGCGGAGGCGATTTGACGGGGATCGACTGGGTTAAACCAGGTCGATCTAGTTAAAAACCTATGAACCGAGAATCTCCCGCTACACCGCGCGAGCGGTTAGCGGGGGAGAGTCAAAATTAGAATGATTAAACCCCAACCATAACCCCGCCTCGATAACCGATAGCCGATAACCGATCGCTAAACATGGATCCATCTTTCGCCCTTACTCTGCAAATTGTCATCACTGTGGTGGCGGGGATTACAGCCCAAGTCATCGCCGAATACCTGAAAGTTCCCAGTATTGTTTTCCTGCTCATTTTTGGGATTGCTTTAGGGTCCGATGGTTGGGAAATTTTACACCCCCAAAGTCTGGGAATTGGTTTAGAAGTCCTTGTTGCCCTCTCTGTGGCGATTATCCTATTTGAAGGCGGTTTAAGCCTAAGCGGACGGGAATTAGGGCGAGTTTCTGGCAGTTTACGCAACCTTGTCACCCTCGGTACTTCCATCACTCTCATCGGTGGCGGTATGGCAGCCCACTGGTTGGGGGAATTTCCCTGGCCGATCGCATTTCTTTACGCTTCCTTAGTGGTGGTAACTGGTCCGACGGTGATCGGGCCTTTGCTGAAGCAAGTAGCCGTAGATCGACGGGTGGCGACGCTTTTGGAAGGGGAAGGGGTATTAATCGACCCTGTGGGCGCAATTTTAGCCGTAGTGGTGCTAAATACGATTATTGATAGTCATTCCCGCCCCATGGCAATTATCACTGGTTTAACCCTGCGTTTAGGTATCGGGGCGGCGATCGGCATTGTCGGCGGCGGATTGTTAAGTTTTATTATAAAAACTTGCAATTTTCTGACTTTTGAGTTAAAGAATCTCGTGGTTTTAGCGGGAGTCTGGGGGTTATTTGGTTTATCGCAATTTAGCCGCAGTGAATCGGGGTTAATGGCGGTGGTAATGGCGGGAATTGTGCTAAAAGCAGCGGCAGTTCCCGATGAGCGGTTATTAAGACGTTTTAAGGGTCAATTAACCACTCTTTGCGTGTCGGTACTGTTTATTTTACTAGCGGCGGATCTTTCGATCGCCAGTGTGATCGCTTTGGGTTGGGGCAGCGTCCTGACCGTGTTAGTCTTGATGCTGGTGGTACGTCCCCTGAGTGTGGCTCTGTGTACCCTAAAAAGTGACCTAAATTGGCGACATAAGCTATTTATCGCTTGGGTTGCCCCTAGGGGAATCGTTTCTGCCTCCGTAGCTTCTTTATTTGCCATTTTACTCACCCGTGCCGGTATTAATGGCGGTGAAGCGATCAAAGCTTTAGTCTTTTTAACAATTTTAATGACCGTTTTTATTCAGGGATTAACGGCGCGGTGGGTGGCAAAAGGGCTAAAAATCACTTCTTCTGCGGCAACAGGGGCAGTAATCGTCGGTTGTAATCCCCTAGGTCGCTTAATCGGCTGTTTATTCCAAGAACAAGGGGAAAACGTGGTTTTAATCGATACGGATGCTGCGGCCTGTCAGCAAGCAAAACAAGAGGGTTTGACGGTGCTGCAGAGTAGCGCACTTGATACAAAAATACTGCAAGAAGCCGGCATCGAATCCATGGGGACTTTTCTGGTTTTGACTAATAATAGCGAGGTTAATCTGGTTTTAGCCCAAAGAGCCGGGGAGGAATTTCATCCTCCCCGGGTGTTGGCTGCCTTTGCGGGAACCCCTAACCCAGATAAAAATAAGGTTAATCAGGTTTTTCTGCCTAGTTTTTCGGTCAAGGAATGGAATCAGTATTTAGACGATAATCAGATTAAATTGGGTAAAACTATCTTTAAAGCCGATGATTTGAGCGAACAACAAACCAGATTAACTAAATTAATCGAAAATGGCGAACTGCTGCCCCTACTATTGCGCCGCGATAATTCCCTACAGGTAGTCACAGAAAGGGAAGAATGGCGCACAGGAGATGAATTAATCTATATTCTGCGCGATTTACGCCCACAACTGCTTAAACGTCTTTCTGGCACCGTCAGAACCCGTTTATCTTTAGAAATCTTACCCGAAGTGGAAATTGTCACCAGTAGATAAGTAAGAGGACAAAATTAACTTCTTGGTTAGGATAGGAACTCTGGCAACTTAACTTAGCTAAAAAAAACGGTACACTGATAACTGATAATTGATAACTGATCACTGCTTATGCCTCCTCGTTGGCCCCGTCAACCCGACCGCAAAAACGATCCCGCTTTCCGACGTTTAGATGATCGCATGAATTTCGCCGTTCATGTAGCGGGTTTTTTAGCGATTAATTCAGGGTTGTGGTTTTTTCATATCATTAAATTTTCCGATTGGACTTGGTTAAATCTGTTCACGGGAATTTGGGCTATCCTATTGGTGGGACATTTGATTTATATAGCGGCGATCGCTGACTACTCGGTAACATCCCATGGCTAACACAACTCAGGACATCGAAAATCTGGCGGCCCAAATCGGGGACAATATCTACATTGACGTGGCTAAATGGCATCTCTATCTCCGGGAAGCACATTTACACAGCGTCGTTGCCGAAAAAGTCTTCCCTTTGCTCGAAAACGACAGTTTAAGTGAGAATGCAGTCATGTCTATCCTGCGGGAGATAAAAGTCACCCTCGGAGGTGGTCATCTGCAAGTTTCCCTAGCGGATTTGTTACCCAGCAAATGTCAGATAGATTTAATCGATTTGCTCGAAGAATACCAAAAAAGTCACTAAAATTCCCCAATAGTATGCCTGATAACTGGCAGACTAGGACTAACAGGCTAAAGTAGTTAGAAATAGTCCCCCAGAAGCAAACCATGGAAATAGGTGTTCCCAAAGAGATTAAAGATCAAGAGTTTCGCGTCGGTTTAAGTCCCAGTAGTGTGCGTGTACTCAATGATCGCGGTCATAGGGTATTTGTGGAAACGGCCGCCGGATTAGGTGCCGGATTCAGCGATGAAGATTACCAAAAAGCCGGGGCCAAAATTGTGGAAAAAGCGGCCCAAGTTTGGGATAAACCGCTAGTTGTCAAGGTAAAAGAGCCGCTTAAGGCAGAATACGGCTTTTTAAACAAGGAGGCTCTCCTTTTCACCTATTTACACCTAGCAGCCGAGCGCTGTTTAACGGAAGCATTAATTGAGTCGGGAACAACTGCGATCGCTTATGAAACGGTCGAGCTTGCCGATGGTCGTTTGCCTCTCTTAACTCCCATGAGTGTTATTGCCGGTCGTCTTTCGGTACAATTTGGGGCCCGCTATCTGGAAAAACAACAGGGAGGTAGGGGAGTTTTACTGGGGGGGTTCCCTGGGGTGAGTCCTGGACAAGTGGTTATCCTTGGCGGTGGTGTGGTGGGTACGGAAGCGGCCAGAATTGCCATCGGTATGGGGGCAAAAGTAACTATTTTAGATATTAACGTCGAGCGCTTGGCCTATTTAGAGACTTTATTCGGTTCGCGGGTAGAATTGCTTTATAGTAGCTCGGCACAATTAGAAAATGTGGTTCCTAGGGCCGATTTATTGATTGGAGCAGTGCTAGTCTTAGGAAAACGAGCGCCGACGCTGGTTTCTCGCTCTTTAGTCGCCAAAATGAACCCTGGTTCCGTAATTGTCGATGTGGCAGTGGACCAAGGCGGCTGCGTGGAAACCCTGCGGGCCACTTCCCACAGTCAACCGACTTACCTGGAGTCGGGAGTAGTACATTATGGAGTGCCTAATATGCCTGGAGCAGTACCCTGGACGGCAACTCAAGCTTTAAATAATAGTACCCTACCCTACGTTATTAAATTAGCCGACCATGGAGTAAAAGCTTTGGATCAAGATGTTTCCCTCGCTAAGGGGTTAAATGTCGCCAATCATCGGTTAATTCATCCAGCAGTGCGCGAAGTTTTTCCCGATTTGATTTGAGCAGTAATTTCAGGGCTGATGGTGGTATTTTCCAAGGGCTATGACTAAGAATTTATGGACAAGGGATGAGCTGCTGATCGCTCTCAATTTATACTATAAATTTCCCTATGGACAATTCCACACCAATAATCCTATTATTATCGAAGTCGCTCAAAAGTTACAGCGAACACCATCGGCCCTGGTGATGAAACTATGTAATTTTGGTTCTCTCGATCCCAGGCATCAATTGCGAGGAGTACAGGGGTTAAAAGGTATCAGTAAAGCTGATCGGCAAATCTGGCAGGAGTTCGAGGATAACTGGACAGAATTAGCCCTAGAAAGTGAGGAAAGATTACAGGTTCTTTTAGGAGTTATCAACGAACAGCAAGAGGATTTTACTAGACTTGATTTTTCGGAAAAGATTAAAACAGAAAACGAGGCAATCAGAAAAGTTAGAATCGGACAAAACTTTTTTAGAAAGACAATTTTAGCATTATATAACTATCGTTGCTGTATTACAGGAAATCCCATTCCGCTGTTACTAACAGCTAGTCATATATTACCCTGGAGTCAATTTCCTGAACAGCGTTTAAACCCTCATAATGGCTTGTGCCTAGCTCGTACTCATGATACTGCTTTCGATCGAGGTTTAATTAGTTTCGATGAGGATTTAAGATTAATTATTGGCCATGAGATCGAAAAAAAGGCTCAGGATCAAGGTAGCGAGACGTTAGCACTAAATTTTATCAACTATCGCGGTAAAACTTTAAATGTTCCCGCTCGCTTTTCACCAGATTTAGATTTTTTAAACTATCATCGCTATCATATATTTCAGGGCTAAAAGTACGATATTGCCGCACCAGCTTGACTAAGCAGGTCAATTTTATCAGTACCAATAGCAAAATCCGTAACTCGGTCTAGGGCTGCGGCAGTGGACTGACTAAACTGGTCGCTTAACAAACCTGAATTTAAAGGGAATCCAAACAGTTATCCAAATCCGCCAAGGATTGAAAATCCAAGAGAGCCTCCCCCAACTGTTCTAATTGCGACGCCGTCAGCCCACGAATCTGGGCCACCACATCCGGACTCAGGGTACCAAATCGTTTTGACAACTGTCGCACAATCAGCAGAGATTCTCCTTCGAGAAGCCCCTCCTGACGACCCTCCTGGCGACCTTCTTGACGACCTTCTTGACGGGCAATACGTTCTACCGATAAGACATAGGGCATGGCTTTATTTTTCTCCAAATTTTGAATGGATGTCCACAGTTGTTTCTCCAAGTCTTGGGGCAACTTCATTAACCAGTCGATAATGCCAAACAAATCAAGAATCCGTTGCTTATCCCAATCCCTCTCATATAGTAATCGAGCCAACTGCCACTTGGCGTCATAGCGCCCTGACGGATTATTGCGGGTTTGTTGGGTTAATAAATGGGCCGCAGTCACCAGGGCAAAAGGGTTGGGATTGTCTAGCAAAGCATTGAGACAGTTGGCGTAGTCAAGAATTTTTACTGTCGCAAATTCAATGCTTGTCCGACTACCAAGCAAGTCGTAGCTGAATCCCTGGGGTCGCCAGCTTGGATTTGTATCTGCTAACACGGCTAAGGTTGCAACCGGGCGACGGTAACGGTCATAAAGCCGATAGTTGTAAATAAACAACCGTTCAGCAAAGGTTCTATTCGGTCGCCCCTGAACCTCCACATGAATATAAACCCATTCCTGCTTGGCCGTGGTCAGGGTCACTTCTACCAAACAGTCCACCCGTCGCCGCCCTAATTCCGCATCTGCCACAATTTGGGCCAGTTCTTGCTCCAGAAACCTATGGGGGAATGTCCAATCAATGGACTCATAAGCCGCCGGAAAGTAAAACGCCAGAAATTCCTGGAAATACCGCACCAGAGCCGTTTTCCAAGGACTATCGTAGTCGTCAGGTGCATTGGTCATCGGAAATTTTGGGTCTGAAACCCCGCCGTTCTAGGTTGGCTTTACGTTAGAATTAAAAGGCCAGTCTCGAAAACCAAGTGGACGGCGCAGCACCTTGAAAACTCGGCTTAGGGGGTTCCGACCAGAAAAGCTTGG
>NZ_JADBVE010000315.1:0-3432 GCF_020245285.1 Microcystis sp. M31BS1 | reverse complement strand
TTGACTTGTTTCAGTTTTTCTATTAAGCTCAACATATCTTTCAAAAGTTCGCGTTCACTTCTCATTTTACAAAGACAGTGATCGCTTTTACTTTTGATATTCTGATGGGAGAATGAAACAGCCCTACCCTTATCAAGGGGGGCAGGGGGGATCGAACCCAAAATGTATCTTCTATTTAATTATAACCACTTATTTACCACAGACAAAAAAGGGTTATTTTAACGGATCGGAAATAGTATCGGAAGGAGCCTCAAACTGTCCAGTAATAACGTATTCTAGACGCAATTTCAGCCAAGTAATAAACTGTTGGTTGAGAGAAACAATTGCCGCTGCTGGTTGGGGAGTTTTCTTTTTGATATCGGCAAAAGCGGGAGTATCTAAAAAAGCTGGATTGGCAATTAACCAAAAATCAATTTCTTGACCTTTTTCTTGATAATTCCTGATTCTTTCCTTCAAAACTTCCTTTTCGATCGCTTCTTCTTCTAAAAACTTTTGACTGGCTACCAAATAATAATAAGTTGTCATCATCTTTCCTTTAATTTTTCAGTGTAATTGTTCCCTAGTCAGGAGATTAGCTGATAGCTGATAGCCTTTACAATTGCCCACGCATAGCCAATTTCATTTCCCTAACAGCCCGTTCCAACCCAACTAAAACCGCACGACTGATAATTGTGTGACCAATGTTCAATTCTTCCATATTGGGCAAACAGGCGACGGCATAAACATTCCAATAGGTCAAACCGTGACCAGCATTCACCCGCAAACCGAGAGAGGAAGCGTATTCACAACCTTCTTTAAGAATTGTTAATTGTGCTTGACGATCGCTCTCCTGTTGTGCTTCGGCGTATTGACCGGTGTGGAGTTCAATAAATTTCGCCCCCGTATTAGCGGCCGCTTGAATTTGGGCAAAATCGGCATCAATAAACCAACTAACGGGAATATTAGCCGATTGCAGGCGCTCGACAACCTGACAAAAACGGTCAAAATTGCCCAGTATATCGATCCCCCCTTCCGTGGTCACTTCCTCGCGCTTTTCGGGGACAAGGGTGACATAATCGGGTTTAATATCGAGAGCAATGGCGATCATTTCCTCCGTCGGGGCCATTTCCAGATTCAGATGAGTCCGCACCGTTTGCCGGAGAATCCGCACATCGCGATCCTGGATATGACGACGATCCTCGCGCAAGTGAACGGTAATACCATCAGCACCGCCGATTTCAGCCAAAACTGCCGCCGCCACGGGAGCTGGTTCCACGGTACGGCGAGCTTGGCGAATTGTGGCCACATGGTCGATATTGACACCCAAAGTCAGCAAAGTTGAACCTCCTTGTTTGTTAGTCCAACTTTCCATCTTACCATTGCGGTCAAAAGCGATTACATACTGGGGATATTTAAACCACTGGTCAGTTCTTCCATTTTGGCGCGCATGGTTTCCGTGGAGGCACTATAGGCGACTTTCATGGCTTCTAGAATAGACTCGGCCACAATCTCCAGATCTTGGGAGAGGAGAGCAGGGTCGATTTCAATACCCCGGGGTTCTTGGTTGCCACTGAGATAGACTGTCACGAAGCCATTTTCACTCTGGCCGGGAATTTCCATATTTTCCAGTTCTTCTTGCAGAACTTTGGCCCCTTGTTGCACCTGTTGCGCTTTTTGGAAAGCGTCTTGTAATTCTTTAATCTTACCGAGACCGAATCCGAATCCTTGTCCTTGTGCCATGGTGTTTTTTTTGTTTAAGGGGTCATTCAAGGTTTTTATTGTACTGCTTAAGGTGAACCGGGTCAACTTTTTGCCCTCAAAGGGCCAAAAAGTGATTAATGACAACGATGACTTTCTGACTGGGTTAAGGTTTGCGGGAACTTGTTCTCTCTTAATCCGTCACGGGATGGTCAGAAAGAGACATCCGAAAAATTATCCTAACCACTGAGTCGATTACCCCACGCCATAATAGAATTGTTGCTTTGACGAGGAGAATAGCAATTTTGAACGCCAAAAAAACGGGAATTTTCTTGACAATTGCCCTAAGTTGTGCTTTAGCGGGGAAAGCGGCGATCGCTAATACTTCCCCTTTGGAGGGGACTCGATGGAAACTAAGGGGGTGGACAGCCGGAAGTTTGGTGAAAGAAACGGAAATTACTGCCGCTTTCCAGAAAAATATCCTCAGTGGTTCGGCTGGATGCAACCAGTATAATACTGGCTATCAAGTCAATAATGACACGCTTCAGATCAACCAAGCGATCGCTACTACGAAAAAAGCTTGTCCAGAACCGGAGATGAAACAGGAAAATCAATATCTTGCTGCCTTGCAAGGAGTGGAACAATTCCAAGTGACAGCTAAAGGCGATTTACAATTATTTTATCGTACTCCCGAAGGTTTAGGAATACTCACTTTTACCCCCGCACCAACTACCACGCGCACGGAAAGGACAATTTATATCCATTCTAGGAAACAACCCTGTAGCCAAGGCACAACCAAAGACTGTTTACAGATGCGAGAGAAACCAGAGGAAAACTGGAGATTGTTCCCTAATAGTATCGAGGGATTTGATTATAAACCAGGATTTTTCTATCAAATTAAAGTTAGCGTTGAAACCGTCTCCAATCCAGCTACTAATCAAAGTTCGGAAACATGGAAGCTATTAGAAGTTATTAGCCAAACCCCAGAAAAAGAGACTCCGCGAGCTTGGTTTGATCGACCGTTAACTAATTGGAATAAAGCCAAGGCCCCTATCCCCAAATCTCCCGTTAAAACCGTGATCGATAACCAGTGTCGTGAACAGGTTCGTCCGGCAATTACTGCCAATGATCAAGCGCTTAATAAAGCAGGATGGTTACTGTACGGATCCGTGCAAACCTATGGTAAAACTAGCGTTATTTCGGCCATGAGTGGAGTGGATGGAATGTGCCGACCAATGGGTTATCAAGACTTTGTTTTTGTCGATGGTAAATTCGCTGGCACTCTTTCCCCGCGACCGATGGATTCCCGCACTGATGGTGCATCTCAGAGAATTGTTTTACAAAATAGCGATCGAATTATTGTGGTTTTTAATCGCTATAAAGATACGGATCCTCTCTGTTGTCCTTCCCAATTAAGTCGCGTTATTTATCAAATTGAAACAGTCAGCGGAGTGCCAGTGCTTGTTCCCAAAGAAGCGGAAACAGAAGCAGTGAGAAACTAATTCAGTTATCAGTTATCAGTTATCAGTTATCAGTTATCAGTTATCAGTTATCAGTTATCAGTTATCAGTTATCAGTTATCAGTTATCAGTTATCAGTTATCAGTGAGAAAAAGGGCGTTGTCAGATCAGAAGAGGAAAGATGCAATGCTCCGGTGCTGATTCGGAGCATCTTTCAATTTGACAACGCCGATTGTAGGGCTAATTCATGAATTAGCCCTACGCCGATTGTAGGGCTAATTCCACTGCTAAATCG
>NZ_JADBVE010000314.1:0-6149 GCF_020245285.1 Microcystis sp. M31BS1 | reverse complement strand
TGTGCCTTTTCCTTCATATAATGGTTTGTCTTTAATCACCATGACATCAGGATAAGTATAAAAGCGATATCTTGGCATCCATAACCGTACATCACTCATAAAAGCCCAATAATCTTGATTGTTAATCTTAGTCGGAAAATTTTTATAAAAATTACCAGCAATCAGATTATGATTGATTGTTGCTCCCGTCATAGGAATAATATCTCCATCTAGATATTCATTTTTGTATTCTGCTGTTTCTTCTAGCTGACAGTATTCTTCAGGTGTGTAATAGCGTTTTTCGATTTGAACTTGCATACTAACCTCCCTTATCTTGGTTAAATTGCCATTCAATAGCAACTTTAATATTAGCTTGTGCTGAATCTTTTGTCAGCAAAGGAATCACCGTTTTACCCTCAACTTGTAACCCAAATTCTAAAGTAACTTTACTGGGTGGATTGGATCGGGAAATCATGATAAGCTCATCTAAAAATATAGCAAATTATACAGACATCTAAGACAAGTAATAGAGTGTAGGCAAGGCACATGAGCCTTTCTTGTCTGAATCTGGCTGCTAATCTAAGAATAAGCGGTTTAAATGCGTCTTAGCTTATTAGCATTTCTTGTCTAATTCCCTGTTTCCGCCGAAAAGCGATCGCTAGTTGTCCAATTTAACTTCACTCGAGTGTATAACAGCCATTTCCCCACACAGATCCCTAGAGAGCGTTTCTCATAAAGATGAAGTATAAGCTAATTCGCTATCGACGATCGACTCCCACCTGAGCATTAAGATAACTGTTATCAGAACGTAGGTTGGGTTTCATGCTTCAACCCAACGCCAGATCATGTTGCGCTACCGCTAACCCATCCTACAAATAATTGTGCCTCCCTACTTATCAGTAATTATGGGAAAATAAATCCCCATATCTTATTTCCTCGTGGCACAATAGAGACAAAGTATAAAAAACTTAACAATAAGGAGGGGTTCGATGGTTGCTACACCAGTCAAAACAAAACGTCTTACCGTGCAGGTGGCCAATCTCACCGCAGACACCACCGCTATTCGTTCCCTCGATTGGGATCGCGATCGCTTCGATATTGAATTCGGATTACAAAACGGTACGACTTATAACTCCTATCTGATTCGTGGGGAAAAAATCGCCCTTGTGGATACCTCTCACGAAAAATTCCGTCAACTATATTTTGATAGTCTCAACGGATTAATTAACCCGCAAGAAATCGATTATTTAATTATCAGTCATACCGAACCCGATCACAGTGGGTTAGTCAGAGATATATTGGAACTCGCTCCCAATATTACCGTCGTTGGTTCGAAAGTAGCAATTCAGTTTTTAGAGAATTTAGTTCATCATCCTTTTCAGCGTCAACTGGTCAAAAATGGTGATCAGTTAGACCTAGGCAATGGTCACATTCTCGAATTTGTTAACGCTCCTAATTTACACTGGCCCGATACTATTTTTACCTACGATCACGGTTCGGGAATTTTATTTACCTGTGATGCCTTCGGAATGCACTACTGTTCCGATGATCTCTACGATGAGCAGTTAAGTGCTATTGAACCAGATTATCGCTTCTATTATGAATGTTTAATGGCTCCTAATGCTCGTTCCGTACTAGCGGCGATGAAACGGATGGAACCCCTAGGTAATATTAATCTCGTGGCTAATGGTCATGGACCGTTATTAAAACATAATGTTACTGAATTATTGACCCATTATCGTGATTGGAGTCAGGCACAAACTAAGGCAGAAAAAACCGTCGCTGTCTTCTATATTTCCGATTATGGTTATAGCGATCGCCTCTGTCAATCGATTGCTAAAGGTATTACTAAAACTGGTTTGGCTGTAGAAACTTTAGACCTGAAATCCGCCGATCCCCAAGAGGTAAAAGAATTAGCTTCTTCTGCGGTGGGAATCGTCATCGGTACTCCCCCCGTTTCTGGTATTAATGCCCAAGAAATTACGGTTAATTTAGGCACAATTCTCGCCTCGGTTAACCCCAAACAATATATCGGAATGTTTGAATCTCAAGGGGGTGATGATGAATCAATTTTACCTCTATTTAATAAGTTTCGTGAAGTTGGTTTAACCAAAGCTTTTGATCCCATTCGTAGCACAGAAACTCCTAACGAGAGTCTCTATCAACGCTGTGAAGAAGCGGGTACAGACATGGGACAACTATTAACCCAAGACGTAAAAGTTAAACAAAGAAAATCCCTCGATACTGACCTCGATAAAGCCATCGGACGGATTAGCGGTGGTTTATATATTATTACCACCAAGAAAGGAGACAGAAGCGGGGCAATGGTCGCTTCTTGGGTGACGCAAGCAAGTTTTGATCCTCCCGGTTTTACCGTTGCTGTGGCTAAAGATCGGGCGATCGAGTCTTTAATGCAAGTGGGGGATCAATTCATTTTAAACATTCTGGAAGAAGGCAATTATCAAACCCTGATGAAACACTTTTTAAAACGTTTCGGACCTGGGGAAGATCGTTTTGCAGGAGTCAATACTCGCACCGCTAATAATGGTTCCCCAATTTTAGCCGATGCTCTCGCTTATTTAGAATGTGAGGTAGTTAGTCGCATGGAATGTGCTGACCACTGGATTGTTTACAATAAAGTTGCCGATGGTCGCGTTTCTAAACCTGATAGTTTAACGGCCGTTCACCATCGCAAAGTCGGTAATTATTATTAGGATTTTTGCTTGATTTGACTGGTTGAGAAAATACAGATCAAGATGCTTGCTCTCAGCTTTTGAGATGGTTTAACCTCTCAACCAGTTAGTCATACTAAATCCGTTGAGTATAGGCTACATATCAGGACGGGCAAAAGGCAATAGGCAATAGGCAAAAGGAGCAATAGATAATCAGTTTTTAATAACCAGATTTAGTAGCACATCTGATCACTGACAACTTACCCACTGATAACTGATCACTGTTCCTATGGACTAATACCCGCAGATTTAAGGGCCTTGTCCATTAAAATTACATGGGTACTGCTTTCCTGTCCCTCATTGTCAGCACGACGCTGAATATAACTGCCATCGGATTGTAATTCCCATGCTTGTCGGTTATCTGACAACATAATGCCGAGAATTTCTTCTAGTTCCTTGGCGATCGCTGGTTCATCGATAGGTGTCACTGCTTCCACGCGACGAGTCAGGTTCCGCGTCATCCAATCGGCGCTACCAATATAAACCTCCTCCTGACCACCATTGTAGAAGTAAAAAATGCGGGAATGTTCCAAAAAGCGGCCGATAATGCTAATTACTCGGATATTTTCGCTTATTTCTGGCAATCCGGGTCGTAAACAACAGATGCCGCGAATAATTAAGTCAATCTGCACACCAGCACGAGAAGCGGCGTATAAAGCTTCTATAATCGGTTTATCGACAAGAGCGTTCATTTTTGCGACAATGCGCCCCGTACCGCCATTTTTACAGTTTTTGGCCTCGCGATCGATCATTGCTAACATCCGTTTTCGCAAACTCACTGGAGCAATTAAAAGTTTGCGATAGGATTGCTGACGGGAGTATCCAGTCAGAAAGTTAAATAAATCGGTGATATCTGCCCCCAAATCCTCGCGACAGCTAAGTAAACCCAAATCAGTGTATAATTTAGCTGTTTTTGGGTTATAATTGCCCGTGCCAATATGGAAATAACGACGGATTTTATCCCCTTCTTTTCTGACCACGAGAACCACTTTTGTGTGGGTTTTTAGACCAACTAAGCCATAAACAACGTGAACTCCGGCTTGTTCGAGCTTTTTCGCCCAACTAATGTTATTTTCCTCATCAAAGCGTGCTTTTAGTTCCACTAACGCCGCTACCTGTTTACCATTTTCCGCCGCTGCAATCAGGGAATTGACAATCGGGGAATCTCCGGAAGTACGATACAAAGTCATTTTAATCGCTAAAACATGGGCATCATGGGCCGCCTGGGCGATAAACTGTTGTACTGAGGCACTAAAGGAATGGTAGGGGTGATGAACGAGAATATCGTTATTGCGAATTAAAGTAAAAATATCTTCGCCATCCTGTTCTAGGATCCCGTCTTCGTTACCGTCAACTATTTCTCGCAATCCCTGTAAAACCGGTGGGGTGACAGGATTCCACGGCGGATCTTTCAGTTCGGGACAGGGTAAGGACAGAAAATAAAATAAATCTTTGTGTCCTAGCAGTCCATCCACATCGTAAACATCGATCTCCTCAAGTCCCAGATCGCGCATGATCCGGTCTTTAATATTGCTAGGAGTAGAACTGTGAATTTCCAGACGTACTGCCGATTTACCGATGCGGCGCTTGCGTACTTCTTCCTCGATCGCTAATAATAAATCATCGGCCTCATCTTCTTCGACGGAGATGTCAGCATTGCGCGTCACCCGAAAAGGATAACATTCTTGAATGATCATGCCGGGGAAAAGTGCCTCTAAATTGTGCATTACCACCTGTTCAAGGGGTACTCCCGTCCAAATCGAAGCTTTTCCGTCTTGGTGGCGTAATTCTTTTGATAATGCCAGAAAACGGGGGAAAACCTGCGGCACTTTCACCCTGGCAAATAGTTCTTTATCGGTATCGGGATCGCGAACGACTACGGCTAAATTGAGACTAAGATTAGAAATATAGGGAAAAGGATGACTAGGATCCACCGCTAGGGGAGTTAAAACGGGGAAAATATTTTGTTCAAAGTAATCGTGGAGATAATTGCGCTGTTCTTGATGTAAATCTACATAGTTAATCAGATGAATTCCCTGTTCCACTAAGAGATTTTTTAGGGTGTGTTCAAAAAGACGATCCTGCTGTTGCACAAGGGGACGCAGACGTTTACTGATCTCGGTTAGCTGTTCCGAGGCAGTCCGGCCATCGGCACTTAAAACGGCTACATTTGCCTCTACTTGTTGTTTAAGCACTGCCACCCGTACCATAAAAAATTCGTCGAGATTGGCACAAAAAATGGCGGTAAATTTTAATCTTTCCAGTAGAGGAGTCCGAGGATCAAGTGCTTCATAAAGCACACGACGATTAAATTCTAACCAGCTTAATTCTCGGTTAAAGTAATATTGCGAATCTTTAAGATCGATTGCAGAAGTTACGGTAGGAGCTTTAGTCATAGAGTCTAATACCTAAATAATAGATTAAACAGTTAGTAAGAAGCCACTCAAGTCTAAATTTGACTATTTTTGGCGTTTTTTTAGGCTACACTGCCCCAGATTAACCAAAGTTACCCCGATTATCTTGGATGCTAATCCTACTGATTCTAGCCTGACTGGGGAAAAAATCAATTTATTAACAGGTTAAGAAATCAGTCCCGACAGATCAAGGTTAAATTAATCTTTCAGTGAAATTAGAGTGCCAGGAAGAACAATAGGCATAATTTGCTGAGAATATTGTCTTTAAAGCCCAGCTTTGATTATAACACAAAGTCGAGCCGAGCCGATTTGTTAAATATAGCGTTTCCAAGTTCAGGCAATAAACCGAATCAGAATATTTGATAAGGATGATGATTAGATTGCCAATTAATCATTAGTGTATATAGGGATTGCTGAAAAAGTACGGGCGAAGCATTCGGATAGAAAATCTCCGGTTTCACCGATAAATTATTGCCCGAATGCTTCGCCCCTACAGGACGCGGCCCGATGAAGTGCCTACATTTCACATTTATTCAGCAAGCCCTAATTAATTCGTCAATATTTATTGACAGCTTCTCTTTGTCAATAAACTTACTAAAATTTAATCCTTCAAACTTTAAATCCAACTTATTCCTAAGAGATAGCAATCTTAATTTACCAATTTCCTGCCCTAACTTTAGTAAAGTTTCTCTAATATCTTTGGAAAAAGCTGCATTTTTTTTCACTTCCTCGTTCTTTTAATAATTTATCGAAAGCAGCAGATTTAATTAACATCATTTCCAAATCATGTTCATCGGTTAAAAAGAGATGATTACTGTCGGGAATTTGCTGTTCTATTCTCGAAAAATCCGCATCTATAACAGCAACAACTCGGCAAAAATTTTCGGCTCTTCTGGTTTCTGTGTGTAAACGAGGTCTATACTGATAGTTTCTTCTTTCAAAATAGTCCTAAAAGTCTTGCCCAGTAAGCATTTAACCTTACATAAGCAAAAATTATCACACAAAGTCGAGAAGAGCCAAATTT
>NZ_JADBVE010000313.1:0-5014 GCF_020245285.1 Microcystis sp. M31BS1 | reverse complement strand
TGATAACTGATAACTGATAACTGATAACTGATAACTGATAACTGATAACTGATAACTGATAACTGATAACTGATAACTGATAACTGATAACTGATAACTGATAACTGATAACTGATAAATGAATGTTGTGGTGACGGGAATTGGGTTGATCAGTTCTCTGGGAAATTTAAGTCAGAGTTGGCAAAGATTACTAGAGGGCAAAACTGGTATAACTAGGCAACAACCCTTTTCTGATTTACCCGCTTTACCCTTGGGTTTAATCGGTCACAAACCGGCATTTTTAGAGGATTTAACCAAAATTGCCCTGATTGCTGCCCTTGAAGACGCGAAGTTAACCCCTCCCTTAAAGGATTGTGGTGTCACTATCGGTTCTAGTCGCGGTTGTCAGGGTTTATGGGAACGGATGGCAGCGACGGGAATAGTAGAAAACTGGTTAGATAGTTTACCCGATCGCGCCTCGGTATTGACCGCTAGATTGATAGAAACCGGCGCCCCAGTCTTAGCACCCATGGCGGCCTGTGCCACGGCTATCTGGTCGATCGCCCAGGGTGTAGAATTAATTACTATGGGAGAATGCGATCGAGTTTTAGCCGGGGCGATCGAAACCCCGATCACTCCCTTAACTTTGGTGGGATTTGAACAGATGGGAGCTTTGGCGAAAACGGGCTGTTATCCTTTTGATATAGCTAGAGAGGGCTTGGTTTTGGGGGAAGGTGGGGCGATTTTAGTCCTTGAATCGGAGGAACGGGCTTTAAGTAGAAATGCCCCCATCTACGGGCAAATTTTGGGCTATGGTTTTACCTGCGATGCCGATCATGTCAGCGCCCCAGCGGTGAATAATCGTAGTGCTACCAAAGCCATAGAACTATGTTTGCACAGAAGTCAATTAAGAAAAGATGAAATTAATTACATTCACGCCCACGGCACTAGCACGCGTTTAAACGATGAACGGGAGGCAAACCTGATCGCCAGTATTTTTGGCTCGCAAGTGGCTGTAAGCTCGACAAAAGGGGCAACAGGACACACTTTAGGGGCTTCGGGGGCATTAGGTGTGGCTTTTTGTTTAATGGCTCTGAAAAATCAGCGAATTCCCCCCTGTGTCGGTGTGCGCGAGTCGCCTTTTCAATTAAATTTAGCTAGATCGGCTGTTAATTTTTCCCTGCACAATTGTCTCTGTCTTAGTTTCGGGTTCGGAGGACAAAATGCAGCCATCGCAGTGGGGAAGTTGTTCAGTAACCAGTAACCAGTAATCAGTAATCAGTAATCAGTAATCAGTAAACAGTGACCATTTCTTTCCCTGCCCGTCTCTGCATTTTTAACAAAACTTAACAATTATGGGCGAAATTTTGCTTGTTTTTGTCGGGAGATTTTGAGATAATATTTTTAAAAGATTTTATTTATAATGGGAATATTTGAGTCTAAGAAAATTTGCACAGATTTCCATTATGAGAAAAGCATAGCATAAGCCGCCGCCAAAGTCAAGTCCTTTCTTATTACTTATGGGTGCGAATTTCCGAGAGTCAAAAAGGGCCTTAGTGGGGGTGCTAGGTGTTGGGGAGATTTTTCAGTGATCAGCGATCGGTAAACAAAGGGGGAGACGGGGAGAATAAATAAAAGCAAATCTCCTGGTAACTGATAACTGGTAACTGGTAACTGATAACTGATAACTGATAACTGATTATGGATACACCGCGACTACATCCGGATACGATCGAAGAAGTTAAACAAAGAATTGATATTGTGGATTTAATTTCCGAGAGAGTCGTCCTCAAAAAAAGGGGAAGGGAATACGTCGGTTTATGTCCTTTTCACGAGGAAAAATCCCCTAGTTTTACCGTTAGTCCTGCCAAACAAATGTATTACTGTTTTGGCTGTGGTGCGGGGGGAAACGGGATTAAATTTTTCATGGAAGTGGGGAAACAATCTTTTAGTGAAGTGGTTTTCGATCTCGCTAGAAGGTATCAAATCCCGATTAAAACTCTGGCAGTAGAACAGCGTCAGGAATTAGAACAGCAATTATCCCTCAAGGAACAATTATACGAGATAATGGCCGTGGCGGTGAGTTTTTATCAACACGCCCTTAGTCAACCCCAAGGGGAAAAAGCGTTAGATTATCTCAAGGTACAACGACAACTAACCGCAGAAACTATCGCAGCTTTTCAACTGGGATATTCTCCGGAAGGTTGGGAAACTCTCTATCGTTATTTAGTGGAACAAAAGCGCTATCCTGTGGCTTTAGTGGCACAAGCGGGATTAATTAAAGCGCGTCAAAATGGTAGTGGTTATTACGATCAATTTCGAGATCGTTTAATGATTCCTATTTTTGATAGTCAAGGACGAGCGATCGCTTTTGGTAGTCGCACTTTAGGTAATGAGCAGCCAAAGTATCTAAATTCTCCCGATACTCCTCTATTTGAAAAGGGAAAAACTCTCTTTGCTCTTGATCGAGCTAAACAGGCAATTATTCAGCAAGATTTAGCGATAGTTGTCGAGGGTTATTTTGATGCGATCGCTCTCCATGCTACTGGTATTAGTAATGTGGTTGCCTGTTTAGGAACAGCTTTAAGTCAAGAGCAAATTAAATTACTTTTGCGCTACAGTGAAAGTAAACAAATAATCTTTAATTTTGATGCTGATCAAGCGGGAATTAAAGCGACACAAAGGGCGATCGAGGAAATTAACTCTCTAGTTTATTCGGGACAAGTTAACCTAAAAATCCTCAATCTTCCCGATGGTAAAGATGCCGATGAATTTCTTAAATCCCATGCTGACGGGGTGAATACTTATCAAGAACTAATCGAAAAATCTCCTTTTTGGATTGATTGGCAAATATCGCAAATTTTGGTTAATAAAGATTTAAAACGGGGACTACATTTTCAACAAATAGCCAATAGTATGGTGAGTTTGCTGCAAAAGTTAATTGATAGCAATCAACGGACTTTTTATCTAGATTATTGTGCGGAGATTTTGGCTCAAAAAGATGCTACTCGTTTGCCTTATATTTTAAAAAATCTCTCTAAACAGGTTAATAAACCTCAAGGAAAATCTCTGGCAATTAAGAGGAAAAATATCTTAGATAAATCCGAAAAAAATGGCTCAGAAAAAGCCGAATGGTTATTATTATTAATCTATCTCCATTCTCCCGAATATCGGAGGCTCATTTGCGAACTTTTGGATGAAAAAGATTTAATTTTTAATGTCCCTGATTATCGTTGGTTATGGCAAGTAATTCTAGAGTTAGAAACCCAAATTACTAAACCAAGAGATTTGATGTCAGCTTTACAGAATCATTTATTGATAATCACCACAGACAAAAATCGTGATTTTAATTCTTTATTTCACTTAAATGAACATACCAGTCAGGAAATATTGCAGCCAGAAGAACAGATCAAAAATGCTATTATAGCTATGGAAAAAATTAGTTTAATGGAATATCGTCGCTACTGTCAAGAACAATTAATTAATGCTCTCGACAGCAATCAACGGGAATTTTATCAGCAGGAATTCTATCAAACTGTTAATAAATTAATCGCAATTGATCCTCACTACCAACAAGCTTAATTCTCTGATTGCTTAGAAGCTAGACAGTTGTTCGGCAATAATAGATACTAACTTATCCACTGCTCCCGCTTGCCCGCGCACTGCCCGCAATTTTTGCCGGATAGCCTCTAATTGTTCGGGATTTTCTAACCAAGATATAGCCATATTTGCCACTTCTTCTGGTTGTAATTCCCCCAATAATTCCGGAACAATTTCTGCACCAGCCCAAATATTTGGCCAAGCATATAAACGCTTTTTCCGCAACATATAGAGATTAATCATCTTAGCAAATAAAGAACCCACCCCCGGCAGTTGGGCTAATAAACCGGGTAAACCGTCCCAAGTTCTCATCGCATCTAGTTGCTGAGTCGGTAGTAAAATAATCATCGGGATTGCCAGCGCCCCTAATTCGGCAGTATTAGCTCCCACCGTCGTTAAAGCTAAATGACAGCGAGAAAGCTGGTTATGGGCGGGAAAATCGGTAATTAGGTCAACTTTTACCCCCTTATCTGTTTCTAGATAGGGTTTTTCACCGTTTTTTAATTTGGCAGCACTCCAACCGGTTTTAGTGATCATCGGATTAGAGCTAGGATCGGCAAATTTCGCCAAATAAGCTAAATTTAGGGTAGGAGCGACGGGAATTAAGAATTTAGTCCGGGGATCCTGCGCGTGTATCTTTTCGGCAATGGCTAGGGTTAGGGGTACACCCTGAGCTAATTTCGAGGGTTTGGAACCCGGGAGGAGTGCAATTAAGGTAGCATCATCGGGGGTGATAGCAGTGGGCAAATCCACCATTAAATCGCCGATAACGGTAAATTTAGATTGATATTGTTCAGGAATATTTTTTAATACACTTGTATTCATCACGGCAAAGCGATCGATACCCCGATACCAACGCGCTTCCCATTCCCCATAGATAACCGTGCGATAACCCAAACGTTTACCGATGGTGAGGGCAAAAAATTGATCGCCCCCTAAAAATAAAACGATGCCCTTGGGGTGCCAATCCCAATTATCGGCGGTTTTTCCCCAGAAAAGAAAATTAAAGAAGTTTTCTGGCGACTGGACTCGATCGACCTCTGGATATTTCCTAACTACTTCCGTTTCCGCCCCCATAGAATGAGTACAAGGGGAAAGAATCACCGAAATCCGCAACAGCGATCGATCTTCTGTTAAGTTTTGTCGCAATCTCTTGACAACTGGACGCACCCATGTAGATATTTCTCCAGGGCCATTGGAGAGAATGAGAAGATCAACAGGAGAATCAAACATGATAAGTAGCTGGTTATAATTAAATTAAAAATGGATTTTAGGTTCGATCCCCCCTGCCCCCCTATCCATTAGTCACATCTTTCTTAACATAAAATTTGACAAAAAGAGAAAAGTCTGCAAGATGGCTCAAGGGGGTTCTATGGGGGGACTAATTTGATGAGATAGTTTCCAAGTCTGGCTGATATCATGTTACCTTCGCAGT
>NZ_JADBVE010000312.1:0-6053 GCF_020245285.1 Microcystis sp. M31BS1 | reverse complement strand
CCCTTTTCCCTGTTTTGCTTCTCGCAAAGCTCGTCAGGATTATTATGGCAAAATTACCTTTTCTTTTATTCAGGAGTTTGAGGCTTTCACATAACAGTACTTGTCTTTGTATTGAAAAATGTGTCCGTCAGTCAGGTTGTCACAACTTTACCATTTCATCATCGTGACCCGTTTGATCGATTATTAATTGCTCAAGCGATGGTAGAAAAAATGTCGATTATTAGCGCAGATGAAATATTCGATAGCTACGGAATAAGTAGAATATGGTAGGGTTTTTGTTGCTGTATTTCAAGATGGTTTCCTCTTCGGAGATGGCGATTATATAGTCATTTCAGATAAGTCTGATACACTCTAGACCGGTGAACCCCTTATGAACTCTGGCATTGATATTCTCAATCTTAATTGAAATGACTATAATTCCCACCAGAATTGCTCAAAGTTCTGCCGTAGTTCTGTCCGGTGGCAATCATTGATTTTAACCCGATAATTTAGTCAACAATTCCAAGAGTTTTTGACTATTAGGAGTCAAGAGAGTTCGACGATAGGCATCGGCGGCCTTTTTAATCGCTTCCGCTTGGGTGGGATAGGGATGAATAACAGTAGAGAGTTTACTCAGTCCGATTTTAGCAACCATAGCGGTGGTAATTTCGGAAATCATCTCACCGGCGTGGGAGGCGACGATAGTGGCTCCTAAAATTTGGTCGGAACCTTGTTTGTGAATAATTTTTAAAAAACCGTCCGTTTCGCCATCAGTGATAGATCGATCGACTATACTCAAAGGAATTTTAATAGTATTAGTGACCAATCCCCGGGTCTGTGCTTGGGTTTCATCCATACCCACCCGGGCGATTTCTGGGTCAGTATAAGTGACCCAAGGCATAACTAAATTACTGAGCTTATCGCGTCCGAAACCGAAGGGAGAAAAGAGAGTATTTTTAATCACAATACGGGCGGCTGCATCGGCAGCATGGGTAAATTTCCAATCCATACAGATATCACCGGCCGCATAAATTTTCGGGTTAGTAGTTTGCAGATAATCATTAACTTTGACTCCCCGACGATTATCGTATTCTACGGCCACCGCTTCTAAATTTAATCCTGACAGATTTGGCTCCCGGCCGGCAGCGACTAAAATCTCATCAACGGTGATAGTTGCTCCTTGACCGTTGCTAGTATATTCAATGGTTTTACCCCGCTCATTTTTTGTCACCCGTTCAATTTGGCAAGAGAGAATTAATTGCATTCCTTCCCGCAGGAAAGTATTCTCAATAATTTCGGCTGCTTCTTGGTCTTCTTTATTCAAAAGATGGGAATGATTATGAAATAAAATCACCTGTGCGCCTAACCTTTGAAAAGCTTGGGCTAATTCACAACCAATCGGCCCGCCACCGATAACAGCTAATCGGGGAGGTAATTCTGTTAGGGAAAAAATTGTTTCATTGGTATAAAATCCCGCCGCTTGTAGTCCGGGGATATCGGGATGAAAGGCCCTAGCACCAGTGGCAATAACGGCTTTTTTATAAGTGAGGGTTTTTCCCGCGACTGCCACGGCATTTTGTCCTAAAAAACGAGCGCTACCCAAGAAGACATCGATACCTAGTTTTTGGAAACGTTGCACCGAATCATGAGGGCTAATATCGGCGCGAATTTGCCGCATTCTGGTCATTACTCTGGCGAAATCTACCCTAGTATCCCCAATATTAATTCCTAATTTTTTGGCTTTCTCAATTTCCCCGATAATTCTAGAGGAACGAATCAGACATTTAGAAGGAATACAACCGAAATTGAGGCAATCTCCCCCCATGAGATGTTTTTCCACTAAAGCCACTTTTAAACCTATATCTAAACCCGCAGCCCCCGCCGCTACGACTAAACCCGCAGTACCCGCACCAATGACGACTAAATCATAACAATCTTGGGGTTGTGGATTGAGCCAATCGGCAGGATGAACATAATTAACTAATTTTTGATTATGTTCGTCCATGGGGAGAATATTAACTTCACTGGAGCTATTTTCAAACATATTAGACCTCTTGTAAAAATCAAAAATTGTTGTTAGGGTTAGGAGTCAGTAGCCAGTAGTCAGGATTCAGGATTCAGAATTCAGGATTCAGGAGGCAGGAGTTGAGAGTTGGGGTTTTAGGGAGTTGGGGTTTTAGGGTTTTAGGGTTTTGGGGTTTTAGTTCAATTTCCCCACTTCCCACACCCCACACCCCACTTCCCCAACCCCTGACTGATAAATGATTACTATTCACTGATAACTGATGCCAGGGCCTGACGGGCAATTTTTGTGACGTAGAGGGTGAGAGCAACGGTAGCGATAAAACCGATCAGGCGAATAGTCCATTGTAAAGCTGGGTTAGTGGCTGGTGTTGAGGTGCCGATAGTGGCAAGACTGCCCGCTAAAGAGCCAATATAGACATACATTATCGTCCCCGGAATCATGCCTGCGGAACCTAGTAGATAGTCTTTCAGGGAAACCCCGGTGACACCATAGGCATAATTGAGCAGATTAAAAGGAAATATGGGAGATAACCGGGTTAAAAGCACTATTTTTAGGCCTTCTTTCCCCACAGCTTCATCGATAGCTTGAAATTTATTATTACCTTGAATTTTTTCCGCCACCCAACCCCTAGCCAAATAACGTCCCACCAGAAAAGCGGCAGCGGAGCCGATAGTTGCCCCGATAAAGACGTAAAAAGAGCCTAAAACCAGGCCAAAAACCACACCAGCCCCGAAAGTCAGGATTGAACCGGGAAAAAAGGCCACAGTAGCTAGAATATAGATAATTATAAACGCGATCGCTCCCACAGACCCCAAACTATCCACCCAAGTTAAGGCATTGAAAAGAATAGTTTGAGGATTAAAACCGGTGGAGGCACTGGATTCGAGGGCAAAAGCGGGGGGAGTAGTCAGGAGAAAAGTGCCGCTAAAGGCGATTAGCAGCGGCAAATAACGGCAAATAACCAGCTTTTTCCAGTTGCTGGACTGGGAAATAATCATCACAAGTCCCTAAAAAGAGAATAAAAGAGAGATTAAACTATAAAAGCGAATTAAATAGAACTAGGGGCTATTCTACCGTAGTTATCATTGTTTAGACCAGAAAGCCAATCCTGAAAATTCCCAGAAAATCCCCCTCTCTGGGAGAAGATAGGACGAGCAACAGCCCGGTAATTTTTGCTGTTTACTTGATAAGCTGAGAGGTATCTTAACTGCCTATCCTTAGATTAGCTAAATCTCCCCTAATCCCTTTACTTTTGCCTCTTGCCCCTTGCAAGAGTGCCTCTTGCCTCATCTCAATAAGCAATTTAAATGCGCGGGCAGCTTATTACACCTTGCCGTCTCTGGGGAAAAAATGTCACAATTAGAAATAATTAGCATTCGATATAGCAATTAATCTATGAAAATCATCCCCAAGGTCAAGGCCCCTACCTTCCTGCAAATGGCACAATGGATCATTAATCCTGTAGCTTTTATGGAAAATGCCGCCCGCAAGCATGGCGATATTTTTAGCACAAAAGTGGGTTTAACTGTAGATAATTTTATCTTTGTCAGTAGTCCTGCGGCCCTACAACAGGTTTTAACTAATGACCGTAAAAAATTTTCGGCACCGGGGGAAGCCAATCGGATTATTGCCCCGATTATTGGTGATTATTCCGTCGTCATGTTAGACGGAGACATCCACAAAAAACGCCGTCAGCTTTTATTGCCACCTTTTCACGGGGAAAGAATGCGTTTCTACGGCGATTTAATCCGCGATATTACCCTAAGAGTAATGGCAGAATTGCCCGAAAATCAACCTTTTAAGGCCCGTTCAGCGACCACAGCAATCGCTTTACAAGTAATTATGGAGGCAGTTTTTGGAATTAGTCAAGGGGAACGTTATCAAACCCTGAAAAAAATTCTGGCTGAAATGCTCGATATATTTAACTCTCCGGTGATGGCTTCTTTGCTATTTTTCCCAATTTTGCGGGCTGATTTGGGTGCTTGGAGTCCCTGGGGAAAATACCAGCGTTCCCAAGAAAAAATTGATGATATTATCTATACAGAAATTGCCGAAAGAAAAGCTAATCCTAACCCCAATCGCACCGATATTTTATCACTACTGATGTCCGCCCAGGATGAAGAAGGCAACCCAATGAGCGATAAGGAATTGCGCGATGAATTAATGACCTTATTATTCGCAGGTCATGAAACCACAGCCACCGCTATGTCTTGGGCGCTCTACTGGACTCATCGCTATCCAGAAATTCAAGCAAAAATTCTGCAAGAAATAGCCACTTTAGGAGATAATCCTAACCCCATTGACATAACTCGATTACCCTATCTTTCGGCGGTTTGTTCGGAAACTTTACGCATTCATCCCGTGGCAATGTTAACTTTTCCGCGAGCAGTGGAAGAACCAGTAGAATTAGATGGTTATCCTTTAGAAAAAGGGACAATTCTTATGGGTTGTATTTATCTAGCTCACCACCGCGAGCAAACTTTCCCCGATTCCCATACTTTTAAACCGGAACGCTTTTTAGAAAAACAATTCACCCCCTACGAATATATGCCTTTTGGTGGTGGGGCGCGTCGTTGTATCGGGGAAGTTTTAGCTATCTACGAGATGAAAATCGCTATCGCCACAATTTTGGCTAATTATCAGTTAACTCTAGTTAATAATACCCCCGAAAAACCCAGTCGTCGCGGTGTCACCCTTGCTCCCTCGCGAGGAGTTCCCATGGTCTTAAAAGGACGACGGGAACCTCTGGTTACTGCCCGGATGCTCGCCGAAATTTCTTAAAAAAACTGACAAACTATTGTACAATCAGAGTTGTGGTATCCCATATCATAACTCTGTTTTTTTGTCAATAAAATTGGGGATAATTATGGTCTTAATTCGTTTAGCTAAATCTTGGCAAATTTCCGAAAATGAAGTTACTTCCGAAAGTGTTTATTTTAACCGTCGTCGCTTTTTACAGGGGTTAATCGGGACAGGAATTGCGGGGAGTTCCCTATTATTAACTGCTTGTGGTAAATCCTCCTCCTCGGAAGCTTTAGAAAAAAGTTTGCAATTACCTAAAATTGCAGGGTTCAGCAAAAATCCGCAGTTTTTAACGGTAAATCGCCCCATAGTTGCCGAAACTGTAGCGGGGAGATATAACAATTTTTATGAGTTCGGAGGGGGGAAAAATATCTGGTTAAAAGCGCAGAAATTACCGACGAATCCCTGGACGGTAGAAGTGGGAGGATTGGTAAAAAATCCCCAAACCTACGATATAGATACTATTAAAAAAACCTTTCCTCTCGAAGAAAGAATCTATCGTTTTCGTTGTGTAGAAGCTTGGTCAATGGTGTTACCTTGGCTAGGTTTTCCCATGAGTGCTTTAATCGCGGCAGTGGAACCAAAACCCGAAGCAAAATTCGTCCGTTTCACCTCCTTTTATGATCCCGAAATTACCCAGGGGCCAGGATTACATTTAGGAGCCTTACCCTGGCCCTATGCAGAAGGTTTAAGAATTGAAGAAATGGCCAATGAATTAGCTTTCTTTGCCGTGGGAATTTTCGGTCATGATTTACCCAAACAACACGGCGCACCCTTGCGAATGGTTATTCCTTGGAAATACGGTTTTAAAGGAGCAAAATCAATAGTAAAAATTGAATTTACCGCCAAACAACCCGCCACCTACTGGAACACAATTGACGCTCATGAATACGATTTTGAGGCTAATGTAAACCCCAGTAAACCCCATCCCCGTTGGTCGCAAGCAACGGAGAAATTTATCGGCAGTAGAAGTGATTTATCTTGGGAAATTATCGAAACTCTCCCCTATAATGGCTATGGTGAATATGTGGCTAGTTTATATAGTTAAGTTCTATGATTATCCCCATTTATTCAGTTTAACTAAGTATCTATGGACAATAAAACTCTGTACGAACAAGACTTTTATCTCTGGATTAGAACTACTATTAATCAACTGCAAGCGAGACAGTTTGAGCGGGTAGATTTAGAGAATTTACTGGAGGAATTAGCAAGTATGGGAAGGAGTGAAAAGCGCAAAATCGAAAAT
>NZ_JADBVE010000311.1:0-9097 GCF_020245285.1 Microcystis sp. M31BS1 | reverse complement strand
TTCATAATAAATTTGGCAGAGGATTAAAGATTAGTTATTGTGACTAACTCTTTTGGTTAGAACAAGATAAACTTGAGAATCTTCGGTCAAATTTATTGACTCAAAATCAGCTATACTTAATTTAAATGAAACAGCCCTACCTTAATAAGGGGGGCATCTGAAAGTTTTTAATGCCTACCTACTTATGTCTGTTGAAATTGAACGGAAATTTCTAGTTAAAGGGGATTCTTGGCGATCGCTTGCGACTGGCAAGTTGTATCGTCAGGGATATATTCCTACCCAAGATGGATTGACAACTGTGCGAGTTCGTGTAGTTGGAGAGCGGGGTTATTTAACCATTAAAGGCAAGACTGAGGGCATGAGTCGTCAGGAATTCGAGTATGTAATTCCCCTAGAAGATGCGGCGCTCATGTTAGAAAACCTCTGTAAGAAACCTTTAATTGAAAAGATTCGTCATCGCATTTCTCTGGATAATTTAACTTGGGAAGTTGATGAATTTTGGGGGGATAATCAAGGTTTGATTATGGCTGAAATTGAGTTAGAACAAGAGGATCAAGTCATTACTATTCCCGATTGGATCGGCGAAGAAGTCACGGGAGATGAGCGATACTACAATAGCAATTTACAGAAATTTCCCTATAAAATGTGGTGATTGTAGTATTAATTTACTCCCAGTTTAACTCTGGGTAGATAGGGCTTTTTCTGTTTCGTTTAGCTTATTCGTTACCCGTCGGAGAACGCCATTAATAAAGCGATAACCTTCATCATCAGAATAACGTTTGGCTAATTCGATCGCCTCATTAATTGCTACTTTTTGAGGTATATCGAGATAGAGCATTTCTGCCACGGCAATTTGCAGGATATCCCGATCAATTCTTGGTAAACGATGCAGTTGCCAATCCACTAAAGCACTGGTTAATTCCTGTTCAATTTCCGCACGACGACGATAGACTGTACCGATTAATTCTAGGGCATATTCCCGCACTTCGTACTGACTAGATAACTGGACAATTTCGGGAAAATCTATCACGGTTCCTAAACGATTAATGGCATTGTGGGTAAGAGAAATTGCTTCTTTTACCATGGTTTGGGCGCTTTTTAGATTTGTTGCCTTAGTATCACTAGCGAGAATCCGTTCATTACCACGACTAATTTCAGCGGCAGCGGTTTCTAAGGTTTCTTGAATTTCGACGGTTAAGGTTCTAACTGCAACTAAAATTAAATCGTTTAAAGTTTGCTGTTCCAGGTTTTCAGGATTGCCTTTAATCTGACTTAAACTCAAAAGGGCAAGTTCTCGAGCAATGCGACGGGGTTGTTGACGGGGAGGCATAGAAATTTAGAAGGAGAGGAAGGAAAATTATACAACTTTATCGATCGCTATCTGGTTTGGTTAATTTTTCTCGGCGATCAATTTTTGACTAACTTCTATTTTAGCATAAAAGCCGCCAAGATTTAACTTTTCAAGTTTTAATTAGACAAAAGACAATATCTATCTTGAATCTCCCCTAATTTAGTCTCAGCTTCTTGAGCATTAATAGCTAACTGAGCAAACTCTAGAAAGCGTTTTAATTCCTTGCGTAATAAATTCCTTTCTACTTCCCAGGTTTCTCGATCTAAGGTGGGTGGCATAACGATCATATCAAATAAAGTCGCCTGTTTTTTATCGGGATGGGGGCGCAATATTCGCCCGCGACGCTGAATAAATTGTCGAGGATTACCACTACTAGCCAGAATGACTGCGTTTTGAATTGATGGCAGATCTACTCCTTCATCTAAACATCTAATTGCCACTAATCCTTGCAGATAACCCTCCTCAAATTGTTGGCGAATTTTTTCTCGTTCTTCTAGGGAAGTTTCTGCGGTGTAGATAGCAACTCGATAACCTAATTGATTGCCTAACAAATGAGTAACTGCCTCTACCTGACGACGATAATTAGCAGTATAATTTTCTAGATAACCATCCCCACAATAAAACAAAGTATGATCCGTATCTAAACGCTCTTGCATCAGTTGTTGTAAAGCCTGTAATTTATTACTTGCTGAACCAACTAATCGTGATCTTTGCATTAACAAAGCGGTGAGGTTTTCATTACCATTTAAATTACTATTTTTCTGCAAAGTCCAGCCGATTCTTTGGGTTAATTTTGCGTATAATAAAGCCTCATTATCGGTTAATTCAACCAAGATTGGATAATAAAAATAATTGACTAAAGCTCCTTTTCTAATAGCATCACCTAGGGTAAATTCTGGTTGTAGAATTTGTCCAAAATATTCAAGAATAGCGTCGGTTCCTTCCTGATCAAAATATCTTTCAGGAGTTGCAGATAAAGCCAATCTTAGACCTAAAGAACGGGGTAATAACTCTTCTAATCGGGGGGAACCTAAATTATGGGCTTCATCACCAACGATTAAAGTTTTATCGGGAAAAAATTTTATTTGTGATTGAAAACCCTCGCTAATAAAAGTTGAGTTAGTAGTTAAAATAGTGACAAATTTTTGATTACCCGCTTGCACATTATATAATTCTGTGGATAGTTGACTTTGCCATATATGGACACTTTCGTAGGCTAAAATCGGTTTAAGATTAAATTTTTCCGCTTCTCGTTGCCATTGATTGACTAGGTGACGATAGGGACAAATTACTAATAATACTTGCAGTTCTATCGCTTGGTAAAGTTCCATGGCAATAGCTAAAGCAGTAATAGTTTTACCGCTGCCGGTGGCCATTTTTAAAGTTCCTCGTCCCCGATTACGAAACCAACTGATAATCGCTGTATTTTGGTAGTCTCTCAATTCTAAATTGGGAGGAATTCTAGGAATACCAGAGGGATTAACTCGATAGAATCCTCGCAATTCAGCAACTTGCTTGATTTTGCGGGAACTGAGAAAATCCCTAGTTATTTTTTCCCAATCTATCCAGCAACTATTCATAAGACCTCTTGTAAAAATCAAAAATTGTTGTTAGGGTTAGAAGTCAGTAGTCAGAAGATTGTTTTTATTTATGGCGTTGTTCAAAACCTTGCGTTTTCATCGGCCCGCGTTTTGTAGGGGTGAAGCATTCGGCCAATAACCTATCGGTGAAACCGGAGATTTTCTATCCGAATGCTTCGTCCGTACTTTTTCAGCAAACCCTAAATAGTTTTGGTATAGATTTAAAAATAGCATAAAGCCAAAAACCTAAAAGCTAAAGGTTGCTACCTATACAATGGGGATGGACTAAAAAGACCATCCCATAGCTGTCAAACCACTCTTAAATGTTATCCTAGAAACCTAGGCAATGATTGAGATAATTTACCTGGTCGCTACTTCCTCTTTTTGGGGAGTATTTTGCCGAAGTTTTTCTTGATCTTGGCGACGTTTTTTAGCATAAAGTTGGATTGTCACTGCCATTAATACCACTAAAGCTACAATTAACCAAGTGGTCAAATCGAGGGGTAATTGATTCTTAAATACTGCCAAAAGGACAATAACTACCAATAACAGGGTTGGTGCTTCATTTAATGCCCGAAATTGCTGTCCCGTCCAATTACATTCCCCTTTTTCTAGCTTCTTCATGATGCGACCACAGTAGAAATGATAGAGCAGTAAAAGAGCCACAAAGGATAATTTAATATGTAACCATCCCGATTTTAAAATTTCCGGTTCTGTGGAGATTAAACCGATCGCCATGGCCACGGTGACAATCATCCCCGGTGTGGTGATGATATTGTAGAGTCGCTTCTCCATGATCTCGTATTGTGCTTTCAGAATAGCTTGTGCGGGTTCTGTTTGTGTTGCTGCCTCCGCATGATAGACAAACAAACGTACTAAATAAAATAGTCCCGCAAACCAAACAACTACCCCAATCAGGTGAAATGCTTTAAACCAATAGTAAGCCATAGTCTATATTGTGATGTGAGTCCCGAATTAATTAGTCTAAGAGTTATCTATACTTTCCCAGACTATCCCTATACAAAAGTTTAGACGGAAAATAGGCGTTGCGGAGCAGGGAGAAGGGAGAGGGGTGTAGGGTGTGGGGTGTGGGGTGTAGGGTGTAGGGTGTGGGGTGTGGGGAGCTTTTTCAGTAAACAATAGATCTCTTGCAAAAATCAACAATCTTCTGTTAGGTGAGGAGTAAGGAGTCAGTAGTCAGTAGTCAGGAGAATTAAGAATGTGCATTAATCGATTAAATGCTCCATTTAGGCATTTTATGCAGTTTTATGTCTATTTTTGTCATTTTTGAACTCTCAAGAATTAATTATGCAAGAACTCTAATAAACTAAAAACTCACATCTGATAACTGATAACTGATAACTGATAACTGTCTCCTAACCCAATGTTGGACAAAGATAAGCAAAAATTATTGACTGACTCCAAAAACTTGAGAATATTTAAATTAACATTCCGCAATATTTACAAATTCTTAAGATTTTATTGAGAAAGATTTTTATTTAACAACGATGTTATGAAGGTGACAGCGATTTGATAGAATTTCAAAATGGGGTATTCTATGCTTTTTTAGGCAGCAACGATTGAAACCCTGACCACACCTAGAAGGTGATCCTAATTAAGACAGGTAAATGAGTCAATTTCACCCACAACGATGATCTTTTTTTTGTGTAGTTTTATTGCAAAAAAAAAGTTTTTTTGACAAAAAGCACAAAGTATGCTAAGGTCTAACGGATTTCTAGCTGCGAGTAGTTATTGAAGAGAAGGAAGCAGGGAAGTGGGGAAGTGGGGAAGTGGGGAGTGGGAAGAATAAATAAAAATAATCTCCTGACGACCGATAGCTAATTATCTAACAGCAAAGGTCGCAGAAAACCGCCATAATTCTCGTCATCTGTACCGATAAAGACTTCTATTTTACCTCTCGGAGATTCTCTGGTAGTCACCGCTTCCACTTTGGAGCCATCGATTTCTGCAATTTTTTGGGGATTAGGGGCAAGAATTAGGTTATTATCGGCTGTAACTTGACCTATACGGTAAACTGCACTTCTAAACACCCCCGCACTATCTGGATCGTAAGCGGAAGCTATGTAGATATTACCTTGCTTATCTACGGCTAAATCGGAGATGGGGCGAATATTTTTACCACTACCAAAAGGACTCCGAAAAGTTACCGACTGAAATTCCCCGAATTTTAAGGGATTGAGCGAGATATCCGTCCAGCGAATCTTTGTACTCTCTTGACTATCGGCCCGTTCTGCGTAGATAAATAGATAACGATCGCCTTGCCGACTAACAGCGATCGCCTCTACATTTTCCACCGCAATCGGCCAATTTATTTGCTCAACTAGCTTGACTTTTTGCTGGTTGTATGCTAGTAAAAACAGCCGTTGAAAAGGTTTTTTCTCGCCACTTTCAGCCAACAAAAACAAATTAGTTTCAGGGATATGAGTAATACTTTCGAGATCGTTACTCAATCCCTCTGGATTTGGCCAATCTACCCTTAAAACCTGCCATAATAGCGGTTTTTCCTGGGTAGGTAGCTGTAAAAGACTCAGCCTTGCTTGAGATGGATCACTATTTTTGCCCTTATTTTTGGCATCGTGAACCCCTAGAAAAATATCTGCTTCTACCCAAGCTAAACCACTGAGATCTGGGAGATAAGTCTCCAGTCGTCTCGATTGTTGAGCAAAAGAGACTTGAGCGGCCGAAAAAAAGAAAACTATAGCTAAAATCACCGAAAAAACAGTTTTTAATCGGCTATTCTTGCTAAAAAAGGCTCTATTCTCTAACACCTATTCCCTAACTCCCAATATCACTGATTAACTCCTCCACCACCCGATTTAAACCGACGGAATGGGAAGCCTTGCACAAAATGCGATCGCCGAAATCGATCACTTCCTTTAAACGATTAATTAAATCTGCGTGAGTTTGAAAACATTCGCAATCGACACCAGTAGCGGCCTCAGCAATAAACTTAGCTTCTGGGTCATCCACCAAGACAAACAAGCGATCTATGCCTAGTTTTTGCACCCTCTCACCGACTTGGCGATGTAATTGCTCCGAAAAAGACCCTAACTCCTTCATCGTGCCTAAAACAGCAATATGACGCTGACCGGGGGTAGCTTTCAGCAAATCCAAGGCCGCTAACATTGATTCTAGACCGGCGTTATAGGTTTCATCGAGGAGTAGGATATCGGTTGCTAATTGGTAACGTTTGGCCCGACCACTGGGTAAATTAACCTTAATTCCCTGTTGCAAAGAAGTCCAATCGATGCCTAAAATTTTCGCTACAGCCAAGGCTGCCATAAAATTTAAAGCATGATGACGACCGGATAAAGGTAAGTTAAAATCTAGTCCATTGACTCGTAAAGTAGTTAAATCTAGTAATTCCCCGACTATATCGCCGCCAGAGAAGCCATAGGTAATTGTTTCCCCCTGCCATACCCGTTTAGCTGTTTCGGTAAGTAAAGGGTGATCGTAGTTAAGAACTGCTATACTACTAGAAGGAGACTCGGCCAATAACTCGCATTTGGCCTCTGCGATCGCCGACTCCGACCCTAAACGACCGATGTGAGCGGTTCCCACATTAGTAATCACTGAGATCGTCGGTTGGGCGATTTGAGCGAGCAGGGCAATTTCTCCCCGTCCCCGCATTCCCATCTCGATTACGGCACTATCGTGAGTTTCATCCAGTTCGAGGAGAGTTTTCGGCACTCCGATCTCATTGTTATAATTAGCTAGGGTTTTATGTACCTTTCCCCGGGTTGCTAATACCGAAGCGATTAATTCTTTAGTCGTGGTTTTCCCCACCGATCCCGTAATAGCAATCACGGGTATAGTAAATTGATTCCGCCACCAATGGGCCAATTGCTGATAGGTTTCTAGGGTATTCTGGACTAGGAATACGGGAATATTTTTAGAGTAATTTACCGACACTGGCTGATCAACAATCAAGGTCGCCGCTCCCTTTTCTATAGCCATATCGATAAAATCATGACCATTAAAATTATCACCCTTTAATGCCAAAAATGCTTGTCCAGACTTAATACTACGACTATCGGTATTAATTCCAGATACTAAACTATCGGGACTAAAACTTATGTCACCCTTATTTTGTAAGGATAATAGTTGAGCGAGTTGATTGAGGGATAAATGACAGGGCATAGACAATAAAAATACTTAGAGTAAATTCCGAATTATCTAGAAGATGGATTTAGGTTTAAATGTGACTTAGATCACATCTGATCGGGGTTTCTTTTTGCTAACTTAATTAGCAGGGTACGCTGCCTAAATTTTTATTAATCTGGGCATAGTCCGCAAGCTTGGCCAGGTAAGCCAAGGGTAATTTTCCTAAACTTGCCAAGCTAAAATGGATCAACTCGGTCACTACAATGACCCAAAATAGGGGCATCCTCAGAAGGGAGCATCTACTATCTAATCACAATTGACCCCTTTATGGTCCTAGCCCTAAAATCCATCCGCTTAAGTACCTAGGCAAAATTATTTACACATGACGATCATTGCCCCGTAAGGGTTTTAGCTCGATCGGGCAGGTAATTAATTTTGCATGACTACTTACTGATTTAGGAGGGCTAAATCAAATAACCATGGCTAGTCTAAACAGTGAACAAAGACCAAAAAGAGACGAAGAACAGCTACTGTGCGATTATTGGCTCGACCGCGCCAGGACAGATTCCCCCGAGCAATTAATCGAGGATTTTCGTCGTCTGTTTATCGAAGGTGGGGGCTATCGACAAGCTCCTATTTATTTAGCCCTAGAGCGTCTTGTCAAGGCCAAAGATGTGGAAAGTCGTTTTGATCATTTCTTTAACCGCTGCTGTCATATTTTAGTGAATCGATGGCAAACGCAGCCCACCCATCAGCCAGCAATTCCCGAATTGGTATCGCTGCTGGAAAATTTGCCCTCCCCACGTCCCGGACATTACAGCAGCCCCAATAATTTGCGCCATCTGGTCAAAAAATTTACCCTCTCGGATGACTACGTTAGGATGCAGCGTCTGGCGAGAATTATTAGCGGCCAATACAGCGAAAAAACCGCCGCTTCCCTGGGAACCCTGATTAGTCGTTATCCCTATCTCTATGATTACTATTTACTCGGTGATGACAGTCCCCGAGAACAGCGACAAACCGTTAGACGTATTAAGGTGAAAACCGAGAGCCGTTTCGAGGTAAATCTCTCTCGTTATGTCACCTATCAGGTACGTTTGGCACAGGTTGCTCATAGCCCAAAAATCAGGGAAGAAGCGGGGAGAATCATTCAACCGGTAGAAAATCCCACCCTGCTCAATGATAAGGAGCTAAATCGCACCCTCAAGTATTATCTGGGGACGGTAGCAGGAAATTATACTTATAAGGAGCTTTCGCAAAATTTTCTGGCGAATACAGTTTATACCCCTACCTATAAAGATTTCAAAAATGATCTCTACGATTATCTAATTACCTCCTTAGACTACGGCAAGGGGCAATTTCACCAAAAACTCGACGATATCCTGCAAAATACTCTACCCCACTGCGATCAACAAAAACCGAGTGAATTTCTCATGCTGCGTACTTCTAGCCAACTGTTAAATTATCTGGTGGTGGAAAGCGGGCAAAAACCCGATCATTACCTTCTTATGGATATGATCACCAATATGGGGGTAACTCGGACTGTGGGGTTATTGCTCAAGTTGGTTTTGATCTGTCCCCAGGCAAAACCCCAATTAGATAAACGTTTTTCGATTCTGTTTAACCACTACGAGAGTTATTCTCGCGATCAAGTGCCTTGGTTGGTTAAATCCCTAGAAAATCTGCAAGTAGCTTTTAGTATTCATTTCGGCCAAGTTGATTTGTCCTTTCTCCGTCAAATCCAGTGATCAGCTGTTCCCTATCTAGGGTTTGCGGCAAAAAGTTTTTCGTGGGGACAGGGTGTGGGGTGTGGTGCGATTCGTTGGCTAGAAACTAGACAGTAAGACGTTTAGAGGATTAGCCGCTTGGTAAATGTAGTACCTTGATAACTTTATAACCTTACAGGTGCGGGTTAGTAATAACCTTAGTCCTGTCCTCTAGATGCCTAGAGTGACGGCATTTCCTGCTGCTTTAGACTTGGTACATCTGAGGTAGTGAGCGAGGAAAAAAAGCGGTATCTGATAGCCTAAATCAGAAACCC
>NZ_JADBVE010000310.1:0-15246 GCF_020245285.1 Microcystis sp. M31BS1 | reverse complement strand
TTCCGAAAGTCCTTGACTTGTTTTAGTTTTTCTATTAAGCTCAACATATATTTAAAAAGTTGGCGGTCACTTCTCATTTTACCTGATAGTGATCGCTTTTACTTTTGATATTCTGATGGGAGAATGAAACAGCCCTACCTTGATAAGGGGGGTGCCGATAGGCGGGGGGATACCCCTTAATAAGGGGGGCATCTGATAATTTTTAACGCCTACCTACTTATAATAAAATCAATGCTGTTTTGTTCCCAAAGACTGCCACCATGACTTCTTCCCCAGTTAAATCCTTAACTTCTCAGGCTGTAACCACTCAATATTTACCCCCGTTAGAAAATGGGGATCGCTTAATTCGTCCCGAATTCGAGCGCCGTTATCAAGCTATGCCAGGATTAAAAAAAGCCGAACTGATCGAAGGAGTTGTATATATGGCATCCCCATTAAGGTTTAAATTTCATGCTGAACCCCACGGACGTTTAATCACTTGGTTGGGAGTTTATCAAGCTGCTACCCCCCAAGTACAAATGGGTATTGAGCCAACAGTCCGCTTGGATATCGACAACGAACTACAGCCAGATGGGGTGTTATTAATTAGTCAAGAAAGCGGGGGAAAATCAACCCTAACTGTAGAGGGATACCTAGAAGGAGCGCCGGAATTAGTGGTAGAAATTGCCGCTAGTAGTGCCGCCATAGATTTAGGGGATAAAAAACGTGCTTATCGACGCAGTGGCATTCAAGAATACCTTATTTGGCAGGTATTTGATCAAAAAATTGATTGGTTTAGTTTAGAAAATGGCGATTATATTTCTTTGTTACCCAACCAAGAAGGGGTGATTTGCTCTCTAGTATTTCCGGGTTTGTGGTTAGATATTTCAGCCATGCTCAACGGCAATATGTCACGGGGGTTGGACATCTTAAAGGCTGGAATTAACTCGGTAGAACATCAACAATTTATGCAAAAGTTAACCGCAGCGCAGTCAGGGGAAGCCAAATGAAACCTCCAGCTATTCTCATTTTAGGAGAAACCAGCATTCCCGTGGCTCGTCAAGTGCAAATGTCCCTACCAGAATCAGCAGTTTATGGGTTAATAAATCGTACCCAGTCGGCTGATTTTACCTATACTAATTTTGGCGAAACCGTGCGAGAATTTTTCCAGACGGGAACGCCAATTATTGGTATTTGTGCGGCGGGTATTTTAATTCGCACTTTAGCACCTTTATTAACTAATAAATGGCAAGAACCGCCCGTATTAGCAATCGCAGAAGATGGCAGCGCCGTAGTGCCTTTGTTGGGGGGTTTACAAGGGGTTAATGATCTCGCTCGTCAAATTGCCTCGGTTTTGCAAATTTCCCCCGCAATTACCACCACTGGTGATATTAGATTTAAAACTACTTTATTATCGCCACCCCCGGGTTATCAGTTAGTTAATCCCGATGATGCTAAGAAGTTTCTTGCCGATTTATTGGCGGGTGAAAAAGTAAAATTAATCGGTGCAGCGGACTGGTTAAAAAATAGTAACTTACCGATTTCATCAGCAGCAGAACTGAGCATTGAGATTATCGATCAAAATAACTTAAACTTGGCAAAACCTAGCAGTGACTGTTTAGTTTATCTCTGGGAGGAAAGCCAGCAAATTAAGGAAAAATCCAGTTTACCCCCAGGGGATTTGGCCCAGGAAAGTCAAGGTAAATTAGCCATAGTCGGAACTGGACCGGGTGCGCTAAATTGGATGTCGCCGGAAGTTCGAGAAGTGTTGGAAAAAGCCACGGATTGGGTGGGTTATAAAACTTATTTGGATTTGGTAGAATCCCTGAGAAAACCAGAAATTGTCCGCCATGAATCGGATAATCGGGTGGAACTCGATCGCGCAGAAATAGCCCTAGATTTAGCGGCTAAGGGGCGATCTGTTGTCTTAGTTTCCTCCGGAGATCCTGGCATTTATGCCATGGCCGCGGCCGTGTTTGAGGTATTAGAAAAAAAAGCAAAACAGGAATGGCAGCAGGTGGCCATTCAGGTCTGTCCGGGGATTTCGGCGATGCAAGCGGCGGCCGCGAGGGTTGGCGCACTTTTAGGACATGATTTTTGTGCGATTTCCCTATCAAATCTTCTCAAATCTTGGCAGGTGATTTCTCAGCGCATTGAGTTAGCAGCCCGAGCAGATTTAGCGATCGCATTTTATAATCCTGTGTCTCAAGAGCGCACTTGGCAATTGGAGAAGGCAAAAGAGATTTTATTACAATGGCGATCGCCGCAAACTCCTGTGGTATTAGCGCGTAATTTAGGACGAAAAGGGGAAACAGTGACGGTGAAATTCCTAGGGGATATGACTATTAAAGATGCGGATATGCGGACTATAATTTTGATCGGATCCAGTAAAACTCGCCTTATTGAGCAAGGTAAAACCAAGCAGTGGGTTTATACTCCACGTCACTATTAAGTAGGGTTTGCGGCAAAAAGTTTTTCGGTGGGTGTAGGGTGTAGGCTTCGGCCGTGAGCTCAGCCGAACGGGTGTAGGGTTTTAGCGATTTTGAGGGGGTCAATTACCTAATTTTCAGGGAAAAAGTACCTAAATTTTCCCCCCGATCACTCCGGGGTCTGGTACTTTTTGGTTGACAAAAAGTCTAAAAGTCTTACCCAACAAGGTTTTTAGATTTATTCAGCCAACCCTAATTACCGGTTACTGTTTACCGATCGCTCAAACAAGCTCCCATCTCCCTCCCCATCTGCAATAGAGCCATAGCTTTATGTAATTGTCAATATAGATTTACGAACTTTTTTGTCGAAACTGGATCATAAACTTTAAAAATAGGCATGATGGGAATATACCAAATTTCTAAATCCATTACAGACATCCACGCTCGAATGCTTGCCAAGCCTGCATTCGTTGTGACGCCAATAAAGAAAAATGGGAATAGTTGGGATCGAGGGGGCGGAAAGACGGATAAACTGGTAGCTTTGTACTTACATATACTTGGCGATATCAGGAATTCACGCTACTCTAGGTATCGGGTTCTTTACATTTTGTTACTTAACATCCGTAACAAAAACTGGTTCGTATACATTATTGTCTCAAAAAAGAATCTTAAAAAAGTGTTAAGGTTTTATAATTGGGGAGTGTTATCAGGAGGAATATTGTGTTTAAACGACTTGCAGAACAGCATCGCCAACTGGTCAAAGACTTAGTCATGGATTTACAGGCCTTAGCGACCGCACTAGAAAATCAAGGTTATTTAGCATCCTGCTACACCTGTGGCGGTCAACTGAATAGCGCATCTTTTATGGTGGGATTGGGGGAAACCCATCTAATTCGGTTTCTCGTGTCCGATTACGGCATCACCTGGACAGAAATGCGCGATGATCGAGAGTTAATGAAACTCGAAGGCGCGGAAGCCATCAGCCAACTACAGGAATTAGCCAATCTGATTAAATATCAAATTTCGCCGGCGGAATTTATTGACAAAAAACCCTCCTCCGTGCTGCAACGGTTAGAGACGGTTTAACTCAGATGTTACCTAAACTTGTATGTTTAGGTAACTTTTTCCCTAAGCTTTCAGCCAACTGTTAGCTAGATAGGCCATTCGTTTCATCTCTTTTCGTCCCCGGGAGACGGAATCGAGGATCATGCCACAGGTCAAACTTAAAAAGGCTAAAAGTATGATCGAGGCCGATAAAATAGCGGTGGGAAAACGTGGTACTAAGCCAGTTTCGAGGTATTCAAACAGGACGGGAATCGCTAAGAGAAGGGAAATAACCGCCAAAATTAGCGAGACAAGGCTAAAAAAGAGAAAAGGACGAATTTCTTTAAAAAGTAGGATAGCGGTCCCCAATACCCGCCAGCCATCTTGAAAGGTTTTTAACTTACTTTGGGAACCTTCGGGACGTTCCCCGTAGAGGGTTGGTTCTTCAGCGAAGGGAATTTTTAATTCTAAAGCGTGGATAGTTAACTCGGTTTCAATCTCGAAACCATTGGACAAAGCGGGAAAAGATTTGACGAAACGACGAGAAAAGACACGATAACCGGAGAGCATATCGATTAAACGCGCTCCAAACAGAAATTTCACGAATCCTGTTAAAAATAGATTACCGGCGCGATGACCCGGACGATAAGCCTGGGAGGATTTTACCGCTTCCCGACGCGCACCGACCACCATATCCAATTGTTCCCCCAACATTCGTTCAATTAAGCGTCGTACTGCCGCAATTTCGTAGGTATCATCACCATCAATGAGAATATAGATATCCGCTTCGATATCGGCAAACATCCGCCGGACAACATTGCCTTTTCCCGGTTGGGCTTCCTGACGCACGATCGCCCCAGCTTTGAGTGCCTCCGTCACGGTATCATCGGTAGAGCGGTTGTTATAGACATAAATTGCCGCTTCTGGCAAAAAAGTTTGGAATTGGGAGACCACTTTTGCGATCGTTAGTTCTTCGTTGTGACAGGGAATAATCGCAACAATACGATAGTTTTTCAGGGAAATCGGCGGAATAGCAGTCATTTCGATCATGGCTGACGACAATGTTTAATGATGGTTAGGGGGGTGTCCTGGCGTTGGACGGCGTGAATTGTCGGACAATGGGGGAAAGCATAATAATCGGGATCGGCGGCCTTTGCCCAAGCAAAGTCATCGGCATTTTGATCAAGCCATTCCATCCCCTCTTTGAGACTTAATCCCCAGTAATCGGTTTCCTGTTGACCTTGGGCCGCTTTTAAGTCCCAAAAATTAAGGCTGCCAGCGGTTGAACGAGAGTTAAAAAGGGTTTGCATCACTAGAGGCCAAGTTTTCCCAGGCTTTCCTATTGCTTGCCGGACTTTTCGGGTTTAACATCCGTCGAACGCCAACTGAGTTTTAAATTCATCCAGAAGTTCCAAACGGTAACTATAGCGATCGCTATTAAGTTAGCAATATAGCGATTAATATGTAAGACATTGAAGAAAAAGTTTAAGAGCAGCACGTTGAGGATCAAACCGGCCAAACAAATAAGATTAAATTTCAGAAAACGTTTGCAACGCTGCTGCCACTGATTTTGGCCGGTGGACAAATCGCCAAAAGTCCAGCGATCGTTCCAAAGAAAATTATTAATAATAGCCACCTCGGCGGCGATAATCTTACTGCGAGTTACTCCCCAAGCGAGGGTAGTGGGATCGCTGAGGAGATAAAAGATAGCCATATCGACGAATACGCCACTAAACCCGACTAAACTAAAGCGAAGAAAGCGAGCGAGGGGGAATTGCCAACGCCTTTTCAGACGACCGAAACGACCGCGGGAACGCAATTTCAGCAAGTGCAGGATATATTCGATGTATTGTTGCCAGGTGACTTTGCTTTCACCGTCTTGACGCTCTTGGAAAACGTAACCCACTTCGGCGATCTGGTCGATATTGCCGCGGCCGATAACTTCGAGGAGAATTTTATAGCCCATCGGGTTTAAGATTGGGCCAGCGATCGCTTGTCGATTAACCATGAAATAGCCACTCATCGGATCCGATACCCGTCCCACCACCGCCGGCAGAATGACTAATCCCAACAGCTGCGCCCCCCGGGAGAGGAAGCGTCGAGTCAGACTCCATTGGCTGACTCCACCCCCTTCCACATGGCGACTAGCCAGGGCGAGATCGGCTCCGGCTCTGGTTTGCTCGAATAATTTTAATAACACTTCCGGGGGATGCTGTAAATCGGCATCGATGACCCCAAGGATGTCGCCCCGTGCCACTTGCCACCCCCTCACCACTGCCGAGGATAGGCCTTTTTCTCCCTCCCGGCGCAGCACTCGCAGCTGGGGATATTCAGGGATTAAAGATGCGGCGACTTCCCAAGTGCGATCGGGACTATTATCATCGACAACGATCAGTTCGTAATCGTTGGGAAGGGCTTCGTCAAGTATTTGACTGAGAATGTTGACTAATTGAACGATATTTTGCCGTTCATTGTAGGTGGGAATGACTAGAGACAGGCTGAGAGGATAATTTTTTTCTTCTTCTAGGTTGCCGTCGTCCGGGGGAGGAGGAGATAAAGGTACCTGTAGATCTCCTGTGGGGGGAGTTAAGAAAAGATGAGACTGCTGTATCTTCATGAAAAATTTGACCTCACTCGCGGTTGATTTAGCTACAGACGCACTGACAACGGCAGAAGATTCTAAATACTTTTGGTCTTTTGGCAACCTACCCTATTGAACCATGCCTTTGTCGTCTCTTGGGCGGACACAAGCATTGATTAACCGGTACTATCGGCCATGACTCGTAAACCCAAGACGCTGTGGTGTTGATCGGGAAGGCAAAAGGTGCGATTGGCACTGCGTAGGTGCCTAGCTTCATCGCCCCAACTGCCCCCTCGCACTAAACGGGCGGAACGATAACGGGGCTGCAAGCGAGTATCCCTGTCTAACCAAGCACTACCATCCAGGGGCGGAGTTCCCTCGTAATTCCGGTGCCAGCTATCGGCGCACCATTCGCCCACGTTGCCGTGCATATCGTAGAGACCGAAATTATTGGGGGCGAAACTGCCCACCGGGGTAGTCCTGGCCAGATAGGCGCTGGCTGGTTCTTCCGCGTAGGGATCATAGACGGCAAAGTAATTGGCGCGCTCGCTGGTGAGGGTTTCCCCGCAGTAAAAGGGGGTGGTTGTACCGGCGCGACAGGCGTATTCCCAGCGCGATTCACTCGCTAGTCGGTAATCTTTGCCGGTGGCCCGGGAGAGTCGTTGACAAAATTCGATCGCCTCGTACCAGGAGACTCTTTCAACGGGCAAGTTATCCCCTTGAAAAAAGGAGGGCGCCGGGTTGAGTTCGAGATTAATTTTCGGAAGTTGGGCGATCGCTCGCCATTGTGCTTGGGTGATCGGGTATTTGCTCAGAAAAAAAGCCGCCGTCGTCAGGGAATTTTCTGGTTTTTCACTGCTAGTATGATCGCCTTTTTCCTCATTTTTCGAGCCTCGTTGAAAACTGCCCCCCGGAATAGCCACCATTTCTAGTTCGCTGCCGTTGCCTAAAGGTTCGCGCCAGGAGCGAGCGCTACCCTGACGGCGATCGATAATTTGCCCTTGACGATCAACGGTGACTGTTTCAAAGCTATATTCTGTCCACTGGAGATTTTGCGAATTTACTGGGCGAATTTGCCGCAAAAATTCCTCTATTGCCTCTATATTCTCGGCACTAGCTTGGTTTTGGTCGGCAGAATAACTGAGCCGAGAGGAGAGAAGGGTAGCTAGTCCGGCACTTCCTCCGGCTAGGACCGCTAATTTCAGCAAACTACGTCGGTTTAAGAGGGGATTAGGGGGATAGTTCATATTTTTAGGAGACTGGTCTGATATTTAGGCATTTCTAAGTAAGTAGTTATAATTAAATTGAAGATAGATTTTGGGTTCGATCCCCCCTGCCCCCCTTGATAAGGGGGGTGCCGATAGGCGGGGGGATCCCCCCTTAATCCCCCCTTGATAAGGGGGGTGTCTGACAACTTTTAACACCTACCTACTTAATCTTGATAGAAACGACTTTTTACTAAACAATAGGCTCTTTCATCGCCGTCACGACTGGCGGGATCGGAGTTTTCGGTATTACCTACTGTTATATAATCGCAAATTTCCCAGCCAGTTCGCTGTAAAATGCGGCGTAACCCGGCATTAGAAAAGATCCAATAGTTGGTGGAATCATTATTTGCTTCTAGTTCATCGAGTAAATAGGCTAGAGGAATCGCGGAAAGATCGACTCGATTAGCGGTATTACTCACCGTATTAAACTTAGTGACGCGGGTGCTAATCAGGCAATAATTGGCAGATTTTGCTAAGGTTTCGAGGGCATAGTAGGGATTTTTGAGATGGTATAAAATTCCTAAGAAGATGACTAAACTATAGCTTTTTTCGGGAAGGATAAACTGGGAATCTAAGTTAACATCATGAATCTCCACAGAGGAAGAAAGAGCAGTTTTGAGCAGTTTAACTCCTTGCATAAGATTAAAGTTAGTAGGAGCGTAGTCAACCACCTGTACTTTACAGCCCAAAGATTCCAGAAAAAACGCCAGATCCCCATCGGCACAACCAATATCAACAATCGGGTTTTCCGAGATTAATTCCAGGAGAAAACGGTTTTTACCCGTTAATAGTAATTCGAGAATCTCGAAGCAGGTTAAAGTGTTGTAAGGATACCAGCCAAAATTGTCGGGAGCGAGTTTTTCTTTTTCGGCATCCAATTGGACTCGGAACTGCCTGGACTTATTTTTGATGACGCTAATATCGAGCAGTTTGGGACTAATTTCTTGCAGTTCGGGAATGGTTAAGGATAACTGACCTAATCTTTCATAAAGAGCGTTTTTTTCCCGAATCATTTCTTGTTTTTCTTGATTCAAACTCTTCAGATGATCTTTGAGAGAATCTCGTTCTTCAATTAAAGTCTCTCGTTCATCAACTAAGCGAGGATATTTCCAGAACTTAAGATATTTCTTGATTTTCATCTATCAATAGGGAGGAATTAATTTTACTAAGTTAGTCTAGGGGGTGTCTGGCTGTTGGATATTTTTACCAAAACCACTCTAATAATACCATTAATCGGGATCATTTGTCAAGATATTTACCAAAAATTTTGAGGTTTAAAGTCAGCTTATTATTGGCTTTCGTTAATATATAAGCTGAGAATTTTTGCAGATAATTGATTTTGAATAATTATAGATTCTGGGTAACTTCCTTAGATAATTTTCCAATATTTGGGAAAATCTCGACAACTGGGACAGTATTCAATCAAAACAGTGGTGGAGAATTTCCCGGGCATTCAGTCCAAACCAAGCCTCATCTCCGTGCAATCTGGGGAAAGAGGAGAGGTTGACGATGATCACAAAAAGTATGTAGATTAAAATCAGAAAACTTAGGTAAATTGGCAAGATTTTAACTTTTTTCATCATCGAAGTTATCCCGCTTTGCCTAAGTATCTATGATCCTACTCGCCAGCTTCTTTGAGATAGCGATTGATATGATAATTCGGGTTAATTTGACAAGAATTCGAGCGCCTGTAAACGCAAGTTCCGTTAAAGCATTTCTCCCGTTGATAATCTCCGACGGCGGCCCTGTCTTGATTAAATAATAGATAATTAAAATAAGGTTGTAGTGCCTCAAAATTTTGGTTATCTTTGAGGAAATAAATCGGTACATCTTGGTGTAAGTAGGCGTATCCCCCCGTATATTGCCACGCCAATCCTTTTACTCCTAAACCGCAGAGTTTTTTCTCGCTACTTAAATACTGATAGGCCTGTAATTGTCCGCCGTGGGTTTGCCAGTGAGTATAGCCCGGTTTTTGCCAAGGCGGTCCGAAATTAAAAGTCTGGTCGGTATTAAAACGCCCCGCCAATAACCAGGATAGAAAAGCCCAAAGAAGTAAACTACTAAAAATAACAATAGTTTTGCTGGCGAGGGAACCTCGCATTAACGATAAACGCGAGACGAGAGTGGCGGTTCCCAAACCGGCGAGAATAATAATTAATGGTAGGGCAGGGAACATATAGCGATATTCTTTGTGACCTAAAAAGCTGTGAGAAAGGATAATAACTAGGGACAGAAGGGCGAGAATCCAGTGACGACGAGCAGCGATTGCAGAGAAGAAGAGGATCGGAAGCAGCCACCAGGACCAATTGAGGGCTAACCAAGTAAAATATTGCTGCCAGGGGGATACGCCAAAACTATTAAATTTTCCTTCAAAAATATTAATCCAGATCAGTTTCCAAATCGATTGGAAGGGGGTGGACAAAGTGAAAGCGTCTAAAGCGCCACCCAGCAAAACTGGACCGAGAAAACCGAGGGCAAGGGGCAGTAATTGGGGAAAATTTTTTTGTCTAACTTGATAAATGAGGGCGATGGCGATGGCCGGCAGTAAATGAAATCGAAGATAGGTGGTCAATCCGTAGAAAAACCCCGTCCAATACAGTCGCTGACGAGAGGGGGGATTTTTGCCGTAGCATCCTAAATAAACGCCCACCAGCAGGGAATAAGCGGCAATAACTTCGGTGAAGGCTTTCGGGGCAAAATAGATAAATTCAAACCAAATCGCACAAATACCGCCGGTTAGGATAGCGCCGGCCAAACCGATGCTTTCGTAGGCGATCGAGAATCCGATCCAAACGGGGATTAAAGATAGTAAACTGAGGAAAATCTTGACGCTGGCCAGATAGCCACTGGAGCCTTCCGAAAAACCAGCAGTTAGCTTCATAATCCCGCCAAGAATGCCCGGAAATAACCAAGAACGAATCCCGTCCCGAAAATCCCAAGGTATCATCCCATTGCCAAAAGCTAGTCGATGAGCCTGTTCTAAGGTCTGAAAAATTTCATCTGGCCAGAGAATATTAGGATAAGAGAAAGCGGCATTTAGACGCAGGAAAAGGGCAAAAATAAGAATTAATAACAACCAAACTCTAGAATAATTTAACTGACGAATCATGTGGGCAACTAAGGTAAAGATGTTGGCTTTAGGGGAAAATATAGGAATTTTTAACGGAGTAATTGTTGTTACTCGGCTATTGAGTAGGTGGGTGGAATTAAATATAAGATGAACGTAGGTTGGGTTGAAGTATGAAACCCAACGCCCGATTATGTTACGCTACCGCTAACCTATCCTACAAATAATTGTGCCTCCCTACTTAAGCTAATGTTTTTTAGCATATTGCTGATGGTAATGTCAATCTCTTAAGTTATAGTTTAGTAGGGAGAAACTGGGGAACTTTTCTGCTAGAAATGAGTCCCTTGCCTAGAGTTGGCTATAAAGATGAGTTTGCCCTTTGATACCCCTGAGAATTTACCAAGGAGAAATTATCAAGGTTAAGTCATCTCGATAATCAGGTATTTAATTGATCTGGGTTTGCCAAAAAATATAACCGTCAAACTGTGATACAATAGCGCGGGTTCACCCCAAAAGATAAATAGCGAGCCAATTTCAGAATAATGATGCAGCGAGATTTTATATTTAAGAATTTTGAAAAGTTTGATTACCGTCTATTTCTAGGTGTATTAATTACGGTCTTGGGATTTATCTTAAGATATTATCAGTACGATTCCTTACCCCCCTATAACTGGACTCAAGATGAATTTGCTTTTGCTTGGAGTGGCATGAGTTTGATTCAAGAGGGAGTTCCTACCAGTTGGTCTTTCCTCAGTCCCACGGATGATTTTCTGGTGAAAGTTTGGGAAAAAACTGCTGTTCGTTATCGTTTTGTTACCCCTTGGTTTGATCATCCTCCCTTGTTTGGATTAATTGTGGGTATGACGGCTATTTTATCGGGAGCAAAGGAATTTTTTGACTGTAGTTTAACAGTAATTAGGATTCCTTCTTTAGTTTTTGGCACTCTCTCTATTTTCTTGCTTTATTTATTAGCTTTACGTTTGACTAATACCGGGGTGGCGATTATAACTTCTTTAATTTTTGCCACTAACCCCAATACGGTTTTTTTATCTCGTTTAGTAGTTAGTGAAAATTTATTATTATGTCTAAGTTTAGCGGTAGCACTTTTATTCCTTCAGTACAGTGAAAAGTCTCAAAAAAAGTATCTATATTTGGCTATATTTCTAGGTGGTTTAGCACCTTTAGTTAAGGTGACAGGATTATATATTCTAGGTTCTCTAGTCGCTTTACTATTATTCCAAAAAAATTGGCGAGATAGCTTAATCGCTTCTCTGACGGCAGTTTTATCCTTTGGTTTGTATTACCTTTACGGTTGGTTTTATGATTTTAGTTGGTTTTTAACCACTCTCCAAGAACATAAAAATCGCTTTACGGATTTTGCTATGTTAAAAAATCTAGTTTTACCTACAGTTTTTTTTGAGGATGGTTGGTTAATTTTTAGTTGGATCACTCTGCTGTTAGTTTCCAGATTTACTTTAAAAATATCTAAGATACGATTAATTATTTTTCCTATATTAATTTATACAATTCTTCTTATTTTTTCTGGCGCTCAAAGCCATTACTATGCTTGGTATGTAATTCCTTACTATGGATTTCTCTTTCTAGTGCTTGGTATATTCTTAGACGATTTTCGTAAGAACCCTGATTTTATCAGTGCTACCACTATCTTTATTTTTCTTGTCGTTTGGTCGGTGAATTTAAATATTAAGGATTGGGTTTTGAGTTCCCCTTACGGTAGATATTACTTTATTATCGGAACGGCAATTATTTTAGGGGGATTTTTCTTTAATGATTTAACCGAGAAAAAATCGAAAATTTTAACTAATTTTGTTAAAATAATCATGCTTATTGTCTTTGTGGGATTGTTACTAGGTAATCTTAATCTCATCCTTAACTATAAATTGCCAAGTTAAGCTAGTAAAACTAAACAAATAAATCTTGAACTTTTAATTATGACAACCCTGAAACGTTTTCCAATTTCTCATCCCTTATTTTGGGCAATTATCTACTTTATTGCTTTGGGAATTATCTCGGTTATTTTAGGTCAAGATGTTAGTTGGGACTTACGCAATTATCATTTCTATAATCCCTATATGTTATTGACAGGAAGGTTTAAGTATGATGTCCTACCCGCACAGATACAAACTTTTTTTAATCCCCTCATCGATGTTCCCTTCTTTGTCGCTATTTATTATCTGAAATTGCCTCCGATTGTCGTGGGTTTTTTCATGGGAGGATTTCACGGGTTAAATCAGTGGTTAGTTCACCTAATCACCTATCATTCCCTAGATAAAGTTTCGGAAAGATACAAGATAACTTTAAGCATAGCGGCAGCGATTACCAGTATTTTTGGGGCAGCCTATATCTCGGAGTTAGGAACCAGTATTGGTGATAATACCACCAGTGTTTTCGTTCTGGGAGGATTATTTTTTATAGTTAGTAGTTTAGGGAAAAATCTGCCAATTCCCTCTAAAAATATTCTTTTAGCTGGACTCTTATTAGGATTGGCAACGGGATTAAAATTAACCAATGCTTTATATAGTATCAGCTTTTTGGTGGCCATTAATTTTTTACCCAATTCTTGGTCAGAAAAGTTACGCAATTTAATTCTATCAATTATCTCAATGGCCGTGGGGGTTAGTCTCACTGCTGGTTATTGGATAATCTTAATGTGGACAAAGTTTGCTAATCCTCTTTTTCCCTTCTATAATAAAATATTTCAATCTCCTTATATCGAAACCGACTACAATTTTAAAGGGATACAATATTTGCCTAAAGATATCTGGCAATGGTTGTTTTATCCTGTTTATTTTATCCAGAGACAAACTCTTGTCTCTGAGGTTCCTTTCCAAGATAGCCGATTAGCTATAACCTATTTATTGATAATTTTACTAATAGTAGTGATTATTTTTCGTGCTATTTCTAAGCGCAATCTATCTTCTGAACCTGACTTAACCCACGGTGCAGTTTTAGGGTTTTTACTGCCTTTTTCTCTGACCGCTTACTCTATTTGGTTAGTGGGATTTTCTATCTATCGTTATCTGATGCCATTAGAATTAATCACTCCCACTTTAATTATTTTGATTATTGCCTATCTTTATCCTCGCAAGAAACCATTATTAATCATAAATTTGGTAATATTTTCCTTAATTGTCACTACGGTTAAACCGATGGATTGGTGGAGAATGGGATGGTCAGATCATTATTTTGGTATCGATAGTCAAGCATTAAAACCCTACGAAAATTCCACGATTGTTATCTGGGGAGATGAAGGAACATCTTTTATCGTTCCTTATTTTCCCGCTTCGACTCGTTTTGTGAGACTCAAAGGCAATACTGGAGTCAGTGAGGGAACTTTAATGCGAAAAAATGCCGAGACATTTATTGCTAATACTCCCCCAGAATCTCTCTACATTCTCCAGACAGACTTTAATAAAAAATCTCCTGATATAGTGGAGGATTTAGCCAAGGAAAATCTCGTTATTGACTTCCAAAGTTGTCAACCCTTTCCCACCAAAATCGAAAATTTTAATCTCTGTCGTCTTCAGAAGAAGTAATTCTCACGGGAAAGCTATTCTCTAACCATTGTTAATTGCTAGTGACTCCTACCTTTTATCAGTAATGATTTATCTATTGACGGTTAACTACAATTGCGGGGAATTAATTAAGCGTTTAATTGCTTCCCTCAACGATGACTTATCTGCTACTCTCATCATTGTTAACAATTCCCCTGAAGATAAAAATATCCAATCTTTAGCAGCGCAAAGAGTCAAGATTATTGAAGCGGGGGAAAATTTAGGATTTGGGAAAGGATGTAATCTAGGACTTGATTGGATTTATCAACAAGACAGAGAAGCTATCGTTTGGTTAGTTAATCCCGATGCTTACTTATTACCGGACTCTCTGGAGAAAGCAAGCAAATTTTTTCAGCAATATCCCGAAGTTGCCATCGCTGGTACAGAAATTTACGAACCGGATGGTAAAATCTGGTTTGGTTGGGGAAAATTTAATGCCAAAATCGGCACAATTAACGTGGTGGAGGAATCCTTAGACTATGGAGATAAACCCTATTTTATTCCTGACTGGGTGACGGGATGCAGTTTATTAATTAATTTCTCGAATTTTTCCACTTGTCCCCATTTTGATCCCGATTACTTTCTCTACTACGAAGACTTTGATTTTTCCCGAAGATACGCAAAACAAGGCTATTTAGTTGTTGTTACCAATCAGATTAAAATCATTCATGAACCATCTTCTATTACCCGTCGCTATGGTTATCTAAGACTAACTCATAATATCTATAGTTATCTTCTCAGTCTCGAAAAACATACGACTTTAACTATCCTTGTTTATCGCTTGCTGCGGATGAGTTTTATGTCTTTACTGATCCTTCCTATTAAACCCAAATTCTCCCTAGCCAAGTTACAGGGAATTCAACTCTATTGTCAAAGAATTATCACTAAACTGCGTCTAGGTTGAAACCCGTATTTTTGCCGCTTCAGGCAGCAGGTATTATTCTTACTAAATCCTGTGTAAAAGCTATAGGAGAGCGGGGAGCGGGGAGTAGTGGTGATGGTGAGCTATCTTGCTGATTTAGTCTGACAGGTCTAATGACCCGAAAAATCAGGAAAAGTGAGCGATTCATGTTAATTTTTATCTCAAATGTCGGGGTGAAGACCGGAAGCGCTCAGCGCGACGGGATGAAACCCCGACCAATATAAAAGAGCGAAGCACGACTAAGAAAAATCTTGGCACGGTTAAACTGAAAGGAACTAGAGACTTAAACTTTTACCCTATAGACCAAATTAAACGAGTTAGGATTGTTAAACGAGCAGACGGTTACTATGTCCAATTCTGCCTTAGCGTTGATATTCGGGA
>NZ_JADBVE010000031.1:0-2735 GCF_020245285.1 Microcystis sp. M31BS1 | reverse complement strand
TGAAATGGGGCGAAAGTCTGTGGACTCTGTGTAAGACAGTACATGGTTTTTTAACTGTGGTATGCGACGGTGGTGGAAGCAGAAACTTAAATCGTGAGGTTTAGGAATCGCCGCACTTTTAGGGCGGCGAGGATGTCAACAGCGAAATCCTCCAGATATTTAAGGTTGGGGAGAGGGAGCTAAAGCCGGGGGTTCGGGACGAGCGAAAGGAATCGGTTTAGCTTGATTGCTATTAGTAAAGGTAAAGGTGTTCGGAGCGTTCGGAATATCGAGTTGCCAGTTATCAAAGGCGACCTGATGACGAAGACGGGCGGGATCGTCGCGATAGACGGCGCGGATCATGCGGGGCAGTTTATCTTCGACCCCGATCCACAATTGGGCAAAAATTTTGTTATTAGCGATCGCTATCATCTTGGTGGTGGTTCCTCCCACCACTTGCGATTGTCCGATCAAGAAGGCATAGGTCAAACCGGGGGCGATATCTTGGTAGGGATCGGCAACGATGATATCGGTAAAGGGGAAATAGATGGCGGCGGCATCGTAAGCCAATTTTAAAGCGGCATCGAGATTGTTAGGCGCTTTGGTGACAGCCACCAGATTTTCCGTTGGCAAATAGGCGGTAATAGTTTTGCCATCGTAGTAGAATTGGTTAGCCTGACCGTCTCCCGGACTAATCACCCTGAGCTTATTGGGCCGTTCCAGGGTGACATCGGCGATCGTTGTGTACACCAGAGGTGGGCCGATACGACTGGGACTCTCGTAGGTGATAGTGGCGGTAAAGGCCAGGGAACGAGCGGCACTTAAGCGATCGCTCATTTGCTTGAGAATTGCTAGGGCCTTGGGTTCAATTTTTGGGGGAGTTTCTGCTGAGACCGGGGAAACGATTCCCAGCCCAGAGGAGCTAATTAGACCCAGTAAAAGGATTTTTGGCAGAAAATTCATGGCAGCTCTGAAAATCTGGTTTTTGTTAATGTGCTTAGACTGCTCGCAAAAATAACCGAGGAATTATTAATTAAACTGGTGACTTGTTTTTTGATTGATTGATGGCTTTTACCGCTTCTCTTGCTGGAGAACCTCTATTTTATTCCTCAATTCTAAGATTTGGTTGTTTTCATCAGCAAAAGTTTATAAATTTGACCTGGGGGAAGTCAGGGCATTGTTCTGTCGAAAAAGAGTCACGAGTCGAGGTAATAGATGGTAGTTTTCACAATTTCGACATTCAATATAGCGTGTCATCAAAATTTTTCTTGCCATCTCACGCCAAAATCGCGATAATCTTCACAGTTTCCTTTCGCCGACTTGTTCTCTAATGAGATGAAATATATCCCCCTGCTTCGGGTTAATACTTTGTTACCCTTTGTTACGTTTCTTCATCGCATCGGTTCCCCCACGGAAAAATTATTAGAGGAGGTAAAATTACCCTTATTTGCGCTCGATCATCCCGAATCTTTAATCCCACGTCATCAGGCCTTCTCGTTGATCGAGAAAGCGGCGCACAGAGAAGGTATAGACAACTTAGGATTATTAGTAGGGAAGGCAACTTCGATCGCTGATTTAGGGACTTTCGGGCGAATTATTTGTCAGTCTTTGACTGTCTATGATGCTTTTAATACGGTCAAAAACATGATCACTGCTAACAATTCAGGGGAAATATTCTGGATTAAAGAACAGGAAGAAACCGCTTATTTTTGTCAGCGTTATCTCCACAATCAGGAGGTTAATTGTCATTATGCTGCCCAATTTGCTTCAAGACTGATGATCGAATTAGTTAGTATCGCCCTAGGAAAATTATGGCAGCCGCCGAAAATTTATCTTCAGGGTGAGCGGGGCTGCGACTTAAAAGATGAATCTTTAAGCAGAACTAAAATTCGTGCGGGAATGGGGTTTACTGCTATTGTTTTTCCTCGTTCTTTTCTGAGTTTACCTCTTAAATTTCCCGTAGCTTTAGATAATAAACCGAGTCAAAAAGATCGGGAAAATCTCTATTCTTCCTCCCCTGTACAGAATATAAGTGGCTCTTTAAAACAGGTGATTACTCCTCTTTTACCCAACGGTTATCCCGATATTAACTTAGCCAAAGAAATCACCGGCATGAGTGTCCGTACCCTACAAAGAAGGTTAGGAGAAGAAGGTTTAACCTATACTCAGGTAGTGGAAAAAATTCGTTTTGAGCAAGCAGTTTTGTGGCTGCAGGAACCCCAGATAAAATTAATTGATATTGCCATGGAATTAGGTTACAGTGATCCCGCCCATTTTACTCGCGCTTTTAAGCGTTGGACAGGATTATCACCTCGGGATTTTCGTCGTCAAAAATTGGCTAATTATCAATAGACCTCTAGAGGAGGGGTAAGGGGCCAGTGTTCTCGGAGTCTGGACAAGAAAACACCAAGAGATTGAACAAAATTAATTACACCTATGGAAGGGACTATTGCAAGAGTGCCTATCCTAACCAAAAAATTAAGGCTCTCTTGGTTTAGCTTGGTTAAATATGGCCTAGCATACAGTTTTTCTCAGGTGATCCCAGAAAGATTAAGGATAAACCACAGAGGCAGAAAGAACAAAGAGAGGAAGACAGATTCGAGCGGTAAAACTTATTTATCGAAAATTTGGGTTAAAACCCCGTCGTTTTACGACGGCTTTTCCTGATTTTTGATGTAGCACTTAAGAACTTCCAGTGGCGCACCTCTCAGTTATCAGTTATCAGTTATCAGTTATCAGTGGGTAAGTTATCAGTT
>NZ_JADBVE010000309.1:0-4065 GCF_020245285.1 Microcystis sp. M31BS1 | reverse complement strand
TTTGAGAGAATCTTCGTTCAAAACCTTGCGTCTTCATCGGCCCGTGTCCTGTAGGGGCGAAGCATTCGGGCAATAACCTATCGGTGAAACCGTAGATTTTCTATCCGAATGCTTCGCCCGTACTTTTTCAGCAGACCCTATATAGATGTCGGTTTTAGCAAATTCCCGTTACGAAAATCAAAACTACATAGTATAATGGTACTGTTGTTTATTTTTCGAGGCTTAAATATGAGTTTAACAGAAAAACAAAAAAACCTTTTGCGATGGATAGTTAAAGGAGTACTGGCTGGTGATTTTCCCGCCGAGGACAATATTTTGTGGGGTCCTCAGGTTTTCAACGGCCCTAGTTGGCCAAATTACACGGGTTCTGATAGCTGTCCTGAGGTCGAATTCCCAACGCTCCGTGAATTAGAAAAATCTGGTTATATTAATTTGCAAACAATAGCCTCGGATGAATACAAGGTCGCTCTAACACAAAAAGCTTATGAAGCGGTTGATTCTAACTTTGCTGAACCCGCCATCAGCAGCCCAAAGATTCACGTGGAAAAATATTACAACCATGTAGAAACTATGACAGAAAATAAAGGAAACGTCAACATCAGCGGCGTACAGGGAAACGTGAGCGGAATTGCCGCCGCAGGCGAAAACCAAACCATGACCGGGGTTGCACTCGGAGAAATTAGCGGTGTGGTCACGAACAGCATCGGTCAACTGCAATCGACGAATACCCCTGAAGCAACTCAACTGGCCACACTGCTCGAACAGCTTCAATCTGCGATCAAAAATGAATCCCACCTAGCGCCGGAAGATAAAGCGGAGGCGATGGAACAGGTCAAAACCCTCGCAGAAGCAGGACAGAAACCCGAAGATAATGCACTCCAAAAAGCGGCAAAAACTGCTTTGAAAATTCTCAAAGGAACGATTGCCGGTTTGCCCGATGCTGCCAAACTGGCCGAGTCATGTGCAAAACTGCTCCCCGCAATCGCTACTTTGCTATCACTTTCTTAGATTGGCTAAATCTCCCCCAATCTCTTTACTGTTGCCTCTTGCCCCTTGCATGAGTGCCTCATCTCAACAAGCAATTCAAATGCGCGGGCAGCTTAATTGTCTTCTAGCTTCGTAGAGGATGACAGCAGTAGCGATCGCAACATTTAAAGATTCCACACCACCAAAGAGGGGAATTTTCACCGTTTCATCGGCTAAAGTCGCTAATTGGGGCGATAAACCGGCTCCTTCATTGCCTAATAATATTAAAGTCGGACGGGTAAAATCAATCTCCCAATGGTTTTTGGTGGCTGTGGGTAAAGTCGCGATCGCTTTTACCCCCTGTGCTTGATATTTTTTCACTAAAGCCGATAAATCCGATTCTACCACTAGGGGCGATCGAAACCATTCCCCAGCGGAACTGCGGATCACTTTCGGGTTATCGATTTCGACGCTATCGAGACTTAACCAGATACCCTGTACTTCCGTAGCCACAGCAGTGCGAATAATAGTACCGAGATTACCCGGATCCTGCAATCTTTCCAAAACTAAGCCCAATTGTAGCGGATTTTGGGGGACTGGATGAAGGTGATCACGGGAAATAGTAGCAATCACACCATCGGGATTAACCGTGGTTGCTAGGGAAGCGAGGACTTCTGGGGAAACCATCTCGACTCGTTTCGCTTGATTTTGAAGTTTCTCTGCTAATTCTGCCTGTCTTTGTCGCCACTTTTCAGTATAACAAACCGTCTCTAGGGAACAATTCACCGCTAAAGCCGTCTCTAGTAAGTGCGTTCCCTCAATTAAGGACAAATTCTGCTCCTGTCGCTCTCTAGTGCGGTGTAGCTTGCGAATTTGCTTGATTAAAGGGTTTTGAACACTGCTAATCATAGCCAGTCGGATTTTTTACCCCGCTAGGGCTGCCCTAAATAACTACGTTTTGAGGGAGATAATGCGGAACTCGGGACTTGAACCCGAAAGTCTTTGCAGACACTAGAACCTGAATCTAGCGCGTCTACCAATTCCGCCAGTTCCGCATTTTTCTTTCACGATCTCCTATCATACTATCGGACAATCCATAAGTCAAGATAGTTGAGATAATTAAGACAAAAATCGTTTTTCGGGGTAGAATCACCGATAATTCGTTCAAAAATCTGATAAAATGCAGTCTAATTTTACCGAAGCTTTCCTTAGCCAAGACTCCCAACTAAGATAAATGAATGATCCTATGACTATCGATATCGAGCATCCCTATTTAGAAATTCAAGGTCGTCACTCTCTCAAGGGTGAAGTCAAGATCAGTGGTGCCAAAAATGCCGCTCTAGTGATTATGGCGGGAGCTTTACTCTGCTCCGACGAGTGCCAGATTGGTAATGTACCTGCCCTAGCCGATATCGAGCGGATGAGTCAAATTCTCTCGGCTTTGGGCGTGCAAGTCCGTCGCAGCGGAGATAGACTAGAGATTGATGGCAGAGACCTCCAACAAGCTCAAGCACCCTACGATCTCGTCTCCCAGTTGCGAGCCAGTTTTTTTGCCATTGGACCGATTTTAGCCCGTTTAGGAGAAGCAAAAGTTCCCCTCCCTGGCGGCTGCGCCATTGGGGCCAGACCAGTGGATCTGCACGTTAGAGGCCTACAGTCAATGGGTGCAGATGTATTAATTGATGGCGGCATGGTACACGCCCGCGTTAAGGGTAATGGTCGTCTGAAAGGGGCGAATATTTATCTGGATTATCCCAGTGTGGGAGCGACGGAAACCCTAATGATGGCGGCGACTTTAGCGGAAGGGGAAACCATTCTCGGTAATGCAGCCCAGGAGCCAGAGGTGATTGATTTAGCCGATTTTTGTGTTTCCATGGGGGCAAAAATTCGCGGTGCCGGAACCAATACAATTGTCATTGAGGGAGTTTCCCGTCTGCACAGTACCGATTACAATATCATTCCCGATCGCATTGAAGCCGGGACTTTACTGATAGCCGGGGCGATTACCCGCTCAGAAATTAGTCTTTATCCCGTGATTCCCAGCCATTTAGCTTCGGTAATTGCCAAACTGCACGAAATCGGTCCGGAAGTGGTGGAAGATGATCCTAATCGTCTCCGGATTATCCCTAGAGACTTAAAAGCCACCGATATCGAAACCCTACCCTATCCCGGGTTTCCCACGGATATGCAGGCCCAATTTATGGCTCTATTAACTTTAGCCGAGGGCAGTAGCGTAGTTAATGAGACGGTTTTTGAAAATCGTCTGCGTCATGTGGCCGAATTAAAGCGTCTGGGAGCAGATATCAAGGTCAAAGGAAATGTGGCTTTAGTGCGCGGTGTGCCTTTCCTCTCTGGGGCGCCGGTGATGGCCACGGATCTACGCGCTTCGGCAGCTTTGGTGGTGGCAGGATTGGCAGCCCGGGGGACTACTATTGTGCAGGGACTCCATCACCTCGATCGAGGTTACGATAATTTAGAGGGTAAATTAAGAGCATTAGGGGCAAATTTACGCCGGGTTGATCCTTTAGCCTTAGAATTGGCTACCCTGTCCCCATCTTAATAGAAAAAGGGCGAAGCATTCGGGCAATAACCTATCGCTGAAACCGTAGATTTCCTATCCGAATGCCTTGCCCCTACAGATATTATCTGACTTTTTTACCGCCTATTCATCTGCCGTAAAATAACGCTCCAGAAAATCGAGAGCATGATTTCTTAAATCATAATATTCTTGAGTTTCTCTCATGGCGTGACGCTCCCGGGGATGGGGAAAAGGCACTGTTAAAATCTCACCGATATTAGCATGGGGCCCATTGGTCATTAAAACAATGCGATCGGACATGAAAATTGCCTCATCTACATCATGGGTAATCATGATCACCGCTTGCCGGTGACTCTCCCAAATTTTCAGCACTTCCTGTTGTAATTTTCGCTTAGTTAAAGCATCTAAAGCCCCAAAAGGTGGCTCTTCTAGGTTCTGTGTGAGCATGGTATAATAGTAACACAGAACAGGAGGTGGGTTATGTGGATAAATTTTGATCAACTCCTCGATTTACCAAATGCAACAGTGGTCAATTATCAAAAAATTGCTCAGACAATTTT
>NZ_JADBVE010000308.1:0-24731 GCF_020245285.1 Microcystis sp. M31BS1 | reverse complement strand
GTTATAATTAAATTAAAAATGGATTTTAGGTTCGATCCCCCCTGCCCCCCTTGATAAGGGGGGTGCCGATAGGCGGGGGGATCCCCCCTGCCCCCCTTGATAAGGGGGGTGTCTGACAACTTTTAACGCCTACCTACTTAAGTGGTTTCAATTAAATTGAAGATAGATTTTGTCTTTGATCCCCCCTTAATCCCCCCTGCCCCCCTTAATAAGGGGCAGATCTGAACAATTTTTAACCCCCACCCACTTAGAAAGAAAACTTAAATATCCAAGGAGAAAATTGATGATTACCACCACTGACAATAACTCCAATCAACCTCTGGTTAGTTTGCGGGAAATACAAGAACTTGCCATCGCAATTACCGCCAAAAGCCTCAATCCCGCCATGTTAACGGTTGATTTCCTCAAATATTCGGGAATAGTTCCCCCCGACTGGGAATTAAATGGCCAGCCGGTACTCAATCCTAATTACGCTCAAGTTAATTTTCAAAATGGTATCAGCATCGTCGCCCAACCCCGGAAAATTACCTTTGTGGAGATAATTAACTCTCCCGATAGCCTGAACCTGAAACTGCCGGAAATTGTCGGTTTATATCTAGATAAACTCCCTTTAGCCGAATATCAAGCCCTGGGTATCGCCCCGAAAAGTATTGTTCCTTTCCCTAGTAGTCCCGATGCCGCTAAAAAATATATCACCGAAACTCTTTTGGCCCCCGGTCCCTGGCTCAATTTCGGTACAGCACCCCTACAAGCTGGCATCAATCTATTTTATCAGTTAGAAACCTCTCAGCTATCCGTGGCGATTAACGAGGCAAAATTGCAATTACCCGATGGCAAAATTTTAGGGGCGCTATTATTTGCTGGTAACTTTAACTATAATCTGGCCGAGGGCAGCGATCGATTAAATCTGCTCAAACAATATCTGGGACAATGGCAAAAAGACCTAGAGATTTTCCGAGAATTAATCACTCAGCGTTTTCTGGAAAGACAAGTCCCAGTTTTCCCCTCCAATATCAATCTGCCCCTAGGACCCCAAGGTGGACTGTAATCAGTAGTCAGTCAATATTTACCGATAACCTAAAACACATCCACCCCCGCAAACCCTTGTATTTTGGCATTAGCGGCTTCCCCACAGCTGCGCGGGGTGGGGAATAATTTCCCCGGGTTAGCCAAACCCTTGGGATTAAAGCAATCCCGCACATAGCCCATAGTTTCTAAGTCAATCTCGTTAAACATAGCAGGCATATAACAATTTTTATCGATGCCGATACCGTGTTCCCCCGATAAACTGCCGCCAACCCGCACACAAAGTTTGAGAATTTCACCGCCTAATTCCTCCACTTCTTCCCAGGCCCCCTCCACCTTGTTATCGTAGAGAATCAACGGGTGTAAATTGCCATCCCCGGCGTGGAAAACATTGGCGATTTTATAACCGTATTTTTCACTTAAAGCCTTAATTTCCTGAAGAACATAGACCAATTGAGTGCGGGGAATCACCCCATCTTGGACAAAATAATTAGGGCTAATTTTCCCCGCCGCCGCAAAAGCCGCTTTTCTGCCCTTCCAGAGTTTCAAGCGGGTTTCGGCATCATTAGCCGTGGTGATATTTCTCGCCCCATTTTGACGGCAAATCTCGGCAACCCGATGCTTATTCCTGGTTACTTCTACCCCTAAACCATCCAATTCCACTAATAAAACTGACTCGGCATCCCGGGGATAACAGCCGGTAGCCACCACGTCTTCCACGGCGTTGATACTGAGATTATCCATAATCTCCATCCCCGCCGGAATCATTCCCGATTTAATAATATCCGCCACCGCTTGGCCCGCTGCCTCGATACTGGTAAAATCGGCCAGTAAAACACAGATAGATTCCGGAGTTTTCAGAATTCTTAGGGTGATTTCCGTGGCGATGCCTAAAGTTCCCTCGGAACCCACAAATAAACCGGTTAAATCGTAGCCCGGTTGTTCCGGTACCGCACCCCCCACATCGATAATTGAACCGTCGGGAAGGACGATTTTTAAGCCCATAACGTGATTGGTAGTCACGCCGTATTTTAAACAGTGAACCCCGCCGGAATTTTCCGCCACATTACCACCGATCGAGCAGATAATTTGACTAGAGGGATCCGGTGCGTAATAAAATCCCGCCCCGCTTACTGCTTGCGTCACCCAATTATTAATCACCCCGGGCTGTACCACCACCCTTTGATTATCTAAATCAACCCTGAGAATCTGATTCATCCGCGCCGTGACGATGAGAATCCCCTCTTCTAAGGGTAACGCCCCTCCCGATAAGCCCGTTCCTGCACCCCTCGCTACCCAGGCAATCTCGTTATCGTGACAGAGTTTCACCACCGCCGCAATTTCTGCGGTGCTGCGAGGCAGCACCACAAGAGCGGGTCTTTGTCTGTATCCTGTGATACCATCGCACTCGTAGGTTAATAATTCATCTTTGCGACGGATGACTCCATCTTTGCCAAGGATCGCTTCTAGCTGTTTGATCAGATTGGGGGAGATTTTCGGGGGATTTTTGAGTAACATAGGTTTCAGGGCGGCGGAGTCGCAGTAAAATGGCTCTATAGGTTAAAATATCGCAAAAAAGCCAGAAATAAAGCTTTTAAAGCTGCTCTCTCCTATTTTAGCACTAGAACCCCTTCCTCTGTAGATAGAAACCTGCAAGGGTCTAGATTCATAGAGAAAATTGCCGATAAATTTCCCAGTGCTTACCGTTATGAATTAGGAGGGTAATTTCATCGATCATCACCTCAAAAAATAGCTCTTGATTAGCATATTTTGACCAAGCTTTCCAGAAATTATCTTTAGTTAAATCTCGGAAGCCAACGGTTAAATGGGGCGAAAAAGCTCGGCTTTTTGAGACATTATCAATGATATTCAGGGAAGATTCTAGCTGCTGTAAAAGCCGTTTTTGCAGGGTTAATAATTCTGGCGTTTTCTGGACATTAATATAAATGACTCGCGGTTTAAAGGCGGCAAAATTCTGGAGAATTAGGGGAATAGGAGCGTGCAAGCGGGCAAATTCCTCTAAACATCTTTCTAAATCCGGTAATTGTCCTAAATTCCAGCGGAAAGGGGGTTGGAGAGTGACGTGGGGAGGCGATTTCAGGGCGGCGCAACTATTGTAAATTTCTGCAAACTCTAACTTGATTTTTGTGGCAATTTCCTGTACTTCTGGCGGCGGCAAAAGCGCGATAAAAAATAGAGATCCCTGGGGTTGATTCATGGAAGCAAGCAAAGCTACAGAAATGAGGCTGTCACCTCGATTCTAGCAGTCTTCCACAACTCTAAGCTAATTGTATAAGCTAAGACGTATTTAAACCGCTTATTCTTAGATTAGCCGAATCTCCCTCGTCCCCCTGCTAGTAGGGTTGATTCAAGGTAGGGTTGATTCATGAATCAACCCTACTAGGGTTGGGGGGGTTGCATGAGTGCCTCTTGCCCCTTGCCTCGTCTCAACAAGCAATTTAAATTAGGAAGAGCTTAGCTCTGTTACATGGCAGCATCGACGGCCAAGATTAATCGGTATAATTATAGGGTTGTTAATCCGTCCTAGCCTACTGGAAATTTATGCCCTGGTTTGTCAAGATAGAAAAAGGCATTGTTGATAAAACTACCTTCGATCGCTATGTCAGCGCCCATAAGGACTATGTGCGTGATTTAATTAGCCAAGGACGAGCAGCAAAAACCGGTTATTGGGCAGAAAGGGGCGGCGGAATGTTATTATTTAAGGCCGATTCTCTTGAGGAGGCTCAAGCAATTATAGTTCGCGATCCTTTAATCGAGAATGGTTGTGTGGAATACGAACTCCATGAATGGCGAATTGTCGTCGAGTAATCTAGCTTTTCAGGGAACAGTAATCAGTAATCAGTCATCAGTCATCAGTCATCAGTCATCAGTGAAAACACAGCAATGTTAAGCTGTTGATTATCTAAATATTACTCGTTAATACTGCCTGGGAGTGGGGAGATGGGGGTCGGGAGTCGGGAGACCACTTCGTGCGCGTTGCGGGGGGAGTGGGGAGATGGGGAGCTTTTTTGCTGTGGACTGAAAACTCACATCTGATTACTGATTACTGATCACTGATAACTGATAAGCTATACTGGGGGAATTGTGCTGAAAGCACGGTTGCTGCTGCCGATCATTAAATTAAATTGTCTCTAGTGAAATTGAGGAATTAACTTTGTCTAAACAAGATCTCATCGAAATGGAAGGAACCGTCACCGAATCTTTGCCCAACGCCATGTTTAGGGTGGATTTAGATAACGGTTTCAACGTCTTAGCCCATATATCTGGCAAAATCCGACGTAATTATATCAAAATCCTCCCCGGCGATCGAGTCAAAGTGGAACTGACCCCCTACGACCTAACCAAAGGCAGAATCACCTATCGCCTGAAAAATCAAAAAAAATAGCGATAAATAGGGGCAGAGAAGCCAAAAAGTCTAATAAGCGGCCAAATTTATTTTAAAAAAATAGGTGACACGGGTAAAACAAATCTGATATAATAATAAGCTTGCAGTGTTGCCAGAATACTTAGGCATGAAAGTTAGAGCGTCTGTCAAAAAAATGTGCGAAAAGTGCCGCGTCATCCGTCGGCGCGGTCGAGTCATGGTAATTTGTTCTAACCCCAAACACAAGCAGAGACAAGGTTAACCCACCAAAGTCACTGTCTTGGGGCAGAGAATCGTTACCGTTAATTGTAGTCGTTTTTGGAAAAAAAATCGTTCATAGGGAGAAAAAAAAAGCGTGGCAAGGATAGCTGGTGTAGACCTACCTCGCGATAAGCGTGTGGAAATCGCCCTGACCTACCTCTACGGAGTGGGTCTATCGCGTTCCCAAGAAGTCTTATCTGCGACGGGTGTTAACCCTGACACTCGGGTCAAGGATCTCAGCGATGAAGACGTGGCGGCGCTACGGACTTATATCGAAACAAATTATCAAATCGAGGGGGATTTGAGACGCTGGGAGGCGATGAACATCAAACGCCTCGCCGATATCGGCACCTATCGGGGTCGTCGGCATCGGCTAGGATTACCCGTGCGCGGGCAACGGACGCGAACCAATGCGCGGACCCGTCGCGGTCGTCGGGTGACAGTGGCAGGGAAGAAAAAAGCCCCCTCCAAGAAATAATTTTTTATTCATTGCGATATCCCCCAATCAAGAAAAACTATGGCGCGACCAACCAAAAAAACCGGACCGAAAAAACAGAAGAAAAATATTCCTACCGGAGTCGCTCACATTCAATCGACCTTCAACAATACCATTGTCACGATCGCCGATACCAAAGGCGATGTGATCTCTTGGGCATCGGCGGGATCGAGTGGTTTTAAAGGAGCCAAAAAAGGAACCCCCTTCGCCGCCCAAACCGCCGCCGATAACGCCGCCCGCCGAGCGATCGAACAGGGAATGCGTCAACTAGAAGTGATGGTTAGTGGCCCCGGGGCAGGACGGGAAACCGCAATCCGGGCCCTGCAAGGAGCAGGATTAGAAATCACCCTGATCCGGGACGTGACTCCCATCCCCCACAATGGTTGTCGTCCTCCCAAACGCCGGAGAGTGTAAACAGTGAACAGCTTTTTCAGGTGACAGGGATCTTGAGGCCGACAGCCGTTAGCTTTGAGCGCATCAGCAGCAGAATCCGGTCGTCAAAGACCATCTGCTCAAAAAGCTGAACGCCAAACGCTAAACGCTGAAAGCCAAAGAAAACTGATAACTGATAACTGATAACTGAAAACTGAACAAGGGAGGTCAATCGGTGGCGCAATTTCAAATCGAGTGTGTAGAAGCAAAAACTTACAAGAATCAGAGTCAGTACAGTAAATTCGTACTAGAACCTCTGGAAAGAGGCCAGGGTACGACCGTAGGTAATGCCCTGAGACGGATTCTCATTTCCAATCTGGAAGGAGCGGCCGTGACGGCCCTGCGGATTGCGGGAGTCAATCACGAATTTGCCACCGTCGAGGGGGTACGCGAGGACGTGATGGAACTCATGCTCAACATGAAAGAAATCATCCTCAAAAGCTACACCAATCAAACCCAGATCGGGCGTTTAGTGGCAACTGGACCGGCGACAGTAGTGGCGGCACAATTCGATTTACCCTCAGAAATCGAGATAGTTGATCGCAATCAGTACGTCGCCACCCTAGCCGAAGGGGCCAAGCTAGAGATGGAATTTCGCGTGGAAAAAGGCAAAGGCTACCGGGCGATCGATCGCAGTAAAGAGGAGGCCACTTCGCTAGACTTTCTGCAAATCGACTCGATTTTTATGCCCGTAACCAAAGTCAACTACAGCGTCGAAGATATCCGTTCCGAAAGCGGTCAAGCTAGAGATCGTCTGCTCTTAGAAATTTGGACAAACGGGAGCATTAACCCCAAAGAAGCCCTTTCCCAAGCGGCCGATATGCTGGTTAATCTCTTTAACCCGCTCAAGGATCTCAACGCCCTCGAATCCTCAGGTAACTTTGACGACCAAGAGATCAACCAAGAAAACCAAATTCCGATCGAGGAACTACAATTATCTGTGCGCGCCTACAATTGCCTGAAGCGAGCGCAGATCAACACCGTAGCCGACCTCCTCGATTACAGCCAAGAAGATCTCTTAGAAATCAAAAACTTTGGGCAGAAATCGGCGGAAGAAGTCATTGAAGCCCTACAAAAACGGTTAGGCATCACCCTACCCCAAGAAAAAAGCAAGTAAACCCAATTCCAGGAAAATACTATGAGACATCGGTGTAAAGTGCCTCAATTGGGTCTGCCGGCTGACCAAAGAAAGGCACTGCTGCGCAGCTTGGCCACCCAGCTAATTCGCCACGGTCAGATCACCACCACCCTAGCGAAAGCAAAAGCGGTGCGAGCAGAGGTAGACCACATTATCACCCTAGCTAAAGACGGTTCCCTGAGCGCCCGTCGCCAAGCCATGGGCTACATCTACGACAAACAACTGGTTCACGCCCTCTTTGAAGGCGCCCAAGCCCGTTATGGCAACCGTAACGGCGGTTATACCAGGGTAGTGCGTACCCTGCGCCGTCGCGGGGATAATGCCCCTATGGCGATTATCGAACTGATGTAACGATGACAGCTTGCCCCCAGTCGCGGATCGCCCTAGTTATCCAGTATGTGGGAACTAATTTCCACGGCTGGCAACGGCAACCCCATCACAGGAGTGTGCAGGAAGAAATCGAGAAGGCTCTGGCCGATATTCTCGGTCATGCGGTCACTCTGCACGGGGCCGGACGTACCGATAGCGGTGTTCACGCCGCCGCCCAGGTTGCCCATTTCCAGCAGCAGAGTCCGATCCCACCTGCCCATTGGGCCAAGGTTCTCAATGCTCGGCTAGATGACGATATCGTCATTCGGGCCTCGGCCCAGGTTCCCGATCGCTGGCACGCCCGTTTCTCAGCCCTCTGGCGACGTTATCGTTACACCCTCTATACGGACCCCATCCCCAATCTCTTTGTTAGCCCCTTTAGTTGGCACTACTACCATCGTCCCCTCGATGCCGATTTGATGGCCAGGGCCCTGGCTCCCTTATTGGGTAAGCACCATCTAGCCGCCTTTCACCGTGCCAACTCTAGTCGTGACCATTCTTGGGTAGAAGTACAGGGGGTGGAGTGCTACCGTCAAGGGCCGTTTGTACAGATGGAAATCCAAGCCAATGGCTTTTTATACGGGATGGTGCGCCTATTGGTGGGAATGTTGGTGGAGGTGGGAACTGGTGAGCGATCGCTAGAAAACTTTACCGACATCTGGGTCAATCAGCGCCGAGAATTGGTCAAATACGCCGCACCAGCTAAAGGACTATGTTTACTGCGGGTGGGTTACGCCGATTTTCCCTTTGCCGATAGCGTCTGGTTCGAGACTCAGCCTCTTTATTATTTCCGAGCATAGAGATTAAAAGTTTATTTTTGTAAACCAAGGCAAACTGACCATGAACAAAACACCTCTACCAAATTTAGAGACTCTAGAGCAGAAATGGTACGTCATTGATGCGGCCGATCAGCGTCTAGGTCGTCTGGCCACCGAGATCGCAATGATTCTACGGGGCAAAAATAAAGCCACCTTCACCCCCCATCTGGATACGGGGGATTTTGTCATTGTTATTAACGCTGAAAAAGTGACAGTGACGGGCAAAAAACGCCAACAGAAAGTTTATCGCCGCGACTCCGGCAGACCGGGTGGTATGAAGGTAGAAAGCTTCGATAAACTGCAAAAACGCATTCCCGAACGGATTATCGAACACGCTGTTAAGGGAATGCTCCCGAAAAATAGCTTAGGTCGGAAATTGTTCACGAAACTGAAAGTTTATGCCGGTGCGGAACATCCCCATCAGGCACAACAACCGGAAGTTTTAGCGATTAATACGATTCCCGCAGGAGGAAATTAAGTCAATGCAAGCCACGGACAGTAAAAATAAGGTAGTTTATTGGGGAACGGGACGACGCAAATCAGCGGTCGCTTCCGTGCGTCTGGTGCCGGGGACGGGGGCAATTACCGTTAACGGTCGCGATGGAGAAACCCATTTTAACCGTATTCCCACCTATATCCAGACGATTAAGGCTCCTCTGGAGACCTTGGGACTGGAAAACGAGTATGATATCATCGTTAAGGCCGAGGGCGGTGGTTTGACCGGCCAAGCGGACGCGGTGAAATTGGGTGTCGCTAGAGCTTTATGTCAATTGGCCCCGGAAAATCGTCCTCCCCTCAAGAGTGAAGGTTATCTGACTCGGGATCCCCGGGCGAAGGAACGGAAAAAATACGGTCTTCACAAAGCGCGTAAAGCGCCTCAATACTCGAAACGTTAGGTTAATAGAGAGGTTTATTATGCCGAAAAAAATTCATCCTACTTGGTATCCGGAAGCTAAGGTGATCTGTAATGGTGAACTGGTGATGACGGTGGGTTCGACAAAACCAGAAATTCATGTGGAGGTTTGGTCTGGTAATCATCCTTTTTATACGGGAACCCAGAAGATGATCGATACGGAGGGCCGGGTCGATCGCTTCCTGCGTAAGTACAAAATGGGCGATAAGTCAAGCAAAAAGGCCGATCAGAAATAATTCTTTACTTTTGCCTTTTTGACCCGGTGGGGAGATTTTCCCACCGGGTTTTTTGCTATTTTTAGGCTGCTAGGGTCATACTAAATCCGGTTATTAAAAACTGATTATTTATTCCCCCTTTTGCATCAGTGCCTGTCTTCATACTGCTTTTCTCATAAAGATGAAGTATAATCTGATGCGGTATTGGCGATCAAATCCCGTTCCCTACACCCTATTTTTAGACTCGCTCCCAGATTTATTAGCACAAGTTGCTCAAAAAGTCAAGCAAATAAAAGATACAGAGCAAAGACAAAATTTTGCCAGTTGTACGGGACTTTTTTGCGCGTATTTAAAGGAAGGCAGCAGCTTTATTCGATTTCTCTGAACTAGAAGATTGAGAAGCTTGGTTAGGATATCCCGGCAACTGAGCGTTCCCCAGTAAAACCGGGGAAGGAGATATATATTTTTTTACCTACCTGATACTTTTTAACAGATTAACTATCTCATCGGGGAATCTTTACTGTAATTCTTCATCGGATAATCGCGACAACAGAATCATAAAATTTTGCCTTACTTTTTGGGTATCGGGATAATTTTCTCCTAATCTTTCTTGATAAATAGCAATAGCTCTCACATACAACGGTTCCGCTTCTGCGTATCTGCCTTGGGATTCGTATAATACCGCTAAATTATTGAGACTTTTAGCAACACTAGGATGGTTTTCTCCTAATAGCTGTTCTTTCAGAGAAAGGGAGCGCTTATACAAGAGTTCCGCTTCTGCGTATCTGCCTTGGGATTCGTATAATCCCGCTAAATTATTGAGACTGGTAGCAAAATAGAGATTGTTTTCTCCTAATAGCTGTTCTATCAGAGAAAGGCATCTCTTACACAAGGGTTCTGCTTCTATGTATCTGCCTTGGCATTGGTACAAAAAAGCTAAATTATTGAGACTTTGTGCAACATCGGGATGGTTTTCTCCTAATAGCTGTTCCCTTAGAGAAAGGGAGTGCTTATACAACGATTCTGCTTCTGTGTATCTGCCTTGGCATTGATATAAGAGTGCTAAATTATTGACACTGGTAGCAACACTAGGATGGTTTTCTCCTAATAGCTGTCCTATCAGAGAAACGGAGCGCTTATATAAGGGTTCTGCTTCTGCGTACCTGCCTTGGGAGCGGTATAATCCTGCTAAATTATTGAGACTGGCAGCAACATGGGGATGGTTTTCTCCTAAGCGAGATTGGATTTCTTCACAACATTTTGTTAAGGTAACTGCTGCTAAATCATATTCTCCCTGTCCCTTATAAAACAAAGCTACCCCAAGAAACACCTGAATTAAATTATCTTCCGGGTTGGGAATATCATCTAACATGGTTTGACTGACAAGTTGCAGATGGGGAATTGCGGGAGTTACCGCTGCAATAATCTCCCTTGTGGGGGTTTGCGGGATAGTTTTAGCAATGGTTAACAAAGTTTCCACAAAAGCGCATCGATAAAGAGAATTTATCTTAGGAATTTCCTGTAATTGCTGTTGAAAAAATTCTCTCACGAGGGGATGAATCCGATAAAAAGAATAGTCCTCATCCACGGGTTGCATCAGATGAGAATTATCCAATTGTCCCCGCGCTTCTTCTAGTTCGCTTTCGGTAATTTCCGTGGATTTTGCCGTATCTTCTAGCAACGTCCAAGCAATAGCCACTGGTGCGAATAAACTCAACAGCATTGCCACTTTTTGACCAGCAGAACTTAAATCATCCCAACTGATTTTAATTGCGGCTGCTACCCCTAAATGTCCATAATCTCTGTGGTTTCTTTCCTTAGTTAAAGCAGTATGAGCTAAATTTAATTTATCGCGTAAATGGCTAAACTTTAAATGACGATTTTTTGCTAAATATTCCCCCACCAACTCCACTGCTAAGGTTAAGCGTCCTAAAATTTCGTGACAAATCTGTTCTACTAAAGCTTTTTCTTTCTCAACTTTAGCAGTGCCAACAATTTTGGTTAATAACTCTACACATTTATCTAAGGGTAAAACATCTAAAGCTATAGACTCAAATTCCGTACTAAGACACCTTTCCCTAGTGGTGACTAATATCTTAATCCTAGAATCTTTTGGTAACATTCGATCGGGAATTCTGTCGATATTGGGGACATCATCGAGAATTAATAATAATTTTCCCTGCTGAGGTAGCCAATTTTGCCAATACCAGTTCACTTGTTTTTCTAAAGATTCTTTTTTCAATATTTCTGGTAAAGATAGATAGGAACCAGCTAATTTAACTATTTCTTCTGCTAAACCCGATAGTCGTAAGGATAACCAATATTGTGCCGCGTATTCCTGTTGGTATCGTTTCGCATATTCCAAAGCTAAAGCGGTTTTTCCTATTCCCCCTAACCCTTCCACTGCACAAACAATCACCCCTTGTTCTGTTTGCAATTGCTGATGAATTAAGGTTAACTCATCTTCCCTCCCGACAAAATTAACCGTACTTTTGCCCACATTACTAGGGATAGAGGGATTACTTACTTTTTTAGACGATTTTTCACCCCTGCAATCACACGATTAAATGTGGGAAAATAACGCTTAAAAGTTGACTCAGTATCTAATTCCGCCTCGTAGGTCAGGGAAACAAAAGGAGGTATAGTAGATATAGCCGCTTTTAATTTGGCTGCTGCTGGTCCCTCTGGTTGATTGAGTTTAGCCAGAATTTGGTTTAATAATTCTAAGATTTGTACAGAAGCAAGTTCACGGGGCGGTTCTGTGGTAATTGCCGTCAATTCTGTGACAATTTCTGCTACCATTACCTCGGCATCAGGAAAGGACGATTCTTGACTCTCGCTGGCGATTAAATCCCATTTTTCTCGTTCAAAATTCCGAATTTGTCGGCGTAAATCTTCGATCTGCTGCTTGATCCTAACTTGTTCTTCCGGTGCAATTGTGACTAAAGTGTTTCGCTTTTCCGCTAATTGTTCTTTCAAGCGTTGAATATTTTTATCGAGATTTTGTAATTCGCCAGTAGCCATGGGAAAATAAGCTTAAATTAGCCAATTAATTCAATTATGATCTAAGTAGGTAGGCGTTAAAAGTTGTCAGATACCCCCCTTATCAAGGGGGGACTAAGGGGGGATCGGCACCCCCCTTATCAAGGGGGGCAGGGGGGATCGAACCTAAAATCGATTTTTAATTTAATTATAACCAGCTACTTATCCATCTAAAAATGTCATTCCTTTGGCTGTCCCCCACTCCCCAACACCCAACCCCTCACGGATCACAAAAAAAGCCTAGCTCAATCTGGAAATTTTGATTATGATCATTAGTAATTGACCTTTATTTGTGATATAGATTCAAAGGAGAGACACGGTGTCCACAGAAGTCATCGAAAAGCGTTCCACAGCGACAATCCGTAAACCAGCACCGCGTTATCGCGTTTTACTCCACAATGACGACTTTAACTCGATGGAGTATGTGGTTCAGAGTTTAATGCAAACGATCGCCGGTATGACGCAACCCCAAGCAGTCGATATCATGATGGAAGCGCACACGAATGGTACAGCCTTGGTGATTACCTGCATCCAAGAACACGCGGAATTTTACTGTGAAACCTTGAAAAATAAAGGTTTGACTAGCAGTATCGAACCCGATGAATAAAAGATTGCGGGTAATTGCCACTTACCCAGTCCCCCTGCGACTGGGAATTTTTATTTTGCTCTTACTTTTTCTCTGGTTGCCGATCGCACTTCCCCTCTATCACTTTTTTGCCACTAATGCTAATCTGGTCTCAATTTTGACCCTTTCTGTTCTCTATCTGGAATTTTTGGGGTTATCCCATTGGTGGGGACGGACAATTTATGGTGATGAGGGATTAGCCGATTATGGGTTGATTTGGCGAAGAAAAACGCCGATCGAGTTAATTAACGGGTTAGCGATCGGTTTATTTTTCACTTTCTCGCTTTTTCTGTCCCAAGCGTTCCTAGGTTGGTTAAATTTCTTACCCGCAAATCCCCAGATCAGCAAAATCATCCTGGAGGGGTTTTTAGTCGCTTTAGCGGTGGGTTTTGCCGAAGAATTGCTATTTCGGGGCTGGTTACTGGGAGAATTAGAAAAGGATTATCGTCCTGCTATCGCTCTAGTGATTAGTGCCTTAATTTTCGCGCTTGCTCACTTTATTAAACCTTTAGCCGAAATTATCCGCATTTTTCCCCAATTTCCTGCCTTAGTCCTCCTAGGATTGATTCTCGGTTGGGCAAAACGCGCCTGTGGTGGTAGTTTGGGTAAAAGTATCGGTCTGCACGGGGGTTTAATCTGGGCATACTATATATTAAATGTGGGTCAGTTAATTAAATACACTGGTACTGTTCCCGATTGGTTAACTGGAATCGATAAAAATCCTTTAGCGGGAGTGATGGGTTTACTTTTCCTGACAATTCTCGCTATCTGGATCAGAAAAAAAGCAGTTTTGAGTGAACGATAAGGGATTAAATCAATTACTATAAAGGGGAAATTGCCCATGAGAGTTATAGCCGAAAACTGATCACCTTGTTTCCTTTCCAATTCTTGCAGTTGTTGAATAGTCCTGTCTAAGCTGATATTAAAATCTCGTTTATCACAAATTTCTGGAATACTAGGTGAGGGTGTCACCACGACATTAGTAGTTTTTGGTTGCCATAATGACCAAATAATAAATCCTATAAAACCTAATAGTGCCAAGAAAGATAATTTTGTAGTTAAGTAGGGAGGCACAATTATTTGTAGGATGGGTTAACGGTAGCATAACATGAGCGGGCGTTGGGTTTCATGCTTCAACCCAACCTACGTTCATCTTATATTTAATTCCACCCACCTACTTAAATCAGCAGGAGAATTCTCCACAACTAATTTTTCTAGTTCTTGTTTAAACCATTGAACATTCAATACTTCTTTAGATAAACCAACTTTAAGATGGATATTTCAGGTTTTACAGGGGATTCATTTAGTAAAAATTAATGCTCAAAGCCCGATCAGTAATTTAACTGAGGAGATTCTTGATATTCTTCAATATTTTTCGATTTATTGCCAAAATCACTACCAAGTAAGTTGAGAATCAAATTGAGCAAATTCAGTTTAAGCCAATCCCAGAAAAAACTTTTTCTCCGAAAAGTCTCTAATAAATTAGGACACCTTAGTTTAACCATGTCTAACTTGAGCGATCCTTGCTTCTGTCAAATTACTCTTGGTGAAGTCAGATGTAAAAATTCTCTAATCTCAACAAATTTTGTCGGTTCAATCAGTTTTTCTTGGTGGCGTTATTGCGACTTAATCATAAAGTGCGGAATGTGGGTCTTAAGATAGACAACAGAATTTATGTCCGACTACTTAGAACAGATTTTCAGTCAGTTTGAAGATAATCTGTTTATTCCCTTTGCCGACCCCATCCGCTATTTAACCGGAACGGTCGAACATTGTTGATTACTGGTTACTAATCACTGATCACTGAAAAGACTCCCCCACACCCATCTCACTGCCGGGAAAATCGCTATAGAATAGAGATAAAAAAGAATTGCGAGGAAAAAACTCTGTCTTTTAACCCGATTGTCATTCCCCCTTCCCCGGAAAATCCCGCTCGCTATCTAGTGATCATGCTGCACGGTTGGGGTGCTGATGCCATGGATCTGGCCCCCCTTGCATCGATGCTGGATCTGGCTGATTGTCAATTTTTGTTTCCTAATGCTCCCTTCGATCATCCGCAAGTGCCGGGGGGACGCGCCTGGTATGCGTTAGAAACCTCCGATTATCAAGGTTTAGTCGCTAGTCGTCAACAGTTGCACGATTGGATTATTTCCCTAGAGGCAACTACCGGTATTCCCCTAGAGCGGACTTTTTTGACCGGTTTTTCCCAAGGAGGAGCGATGACGCTGGATGTGGGTTTATCCTTACCCTTGGCGGGATTGGGTTCCTTGAGTGGTTATCTGCACAGTGAACCCCATCCCCAAGGACCACAAAATGTCTTAATTGTTCATGGTAAGCAGGATCCCGTCGTTCCTATCGCTGCCGCTCGTCAAGCCAGGGATTTACTGCTTGGTTTGGGGGTTAACGTCGAATATCACGAGTTAAATATGGGCCACGAAATCCCGATTCCGGCGCTGACTATATTACGCCAATTCCTCCGCAATCGTCTGGAAACCGCATGAATAATGCTCGTCAGCTGGCTTTGCTGATTTTACGCGATATCGATCGCTCCTCCGCCTATCCCGATCGCGCTCTTGATCGCCATTTGTCCGCTAGTTCCTTAAATTGTCTTGACAAAGCCTTGACAACGGAGATTGTTTATGGTATAATGCGCCGACAAAGAACTCTGGATGCGCTGCTCGATCGCCTGGGGAAAAAAACCGCGGCCCAGCAACCCCCAGATTTACGGCGAATTGTCCATATTGGTCTTTATCAACTGCGTTATCTCTCCCAGATTCCCCCATCAGCGGCGGTGAATACGGCGGTAGAATTAACTAAAATCAGTCATTTAGGCAAATTAGCGGCGGTGGTTAACGGAATGCTGCGGCAATATCTCCGTTTAACTGCTAATGGCGATGATCCTTTAATTTTGCCGGAAAATACCGCTTCTAGATTGGGTATTCTCCACAGTTTCCCCGATTGGTTGGTGCAATTGTGGTTAGATCGCTTTAGTGTTACGGAAACGGAACAACTGTGTCAATGGTTTAATCGCTCTCCTGACCTCGATATTCGGATTAATCCCCTGAAAACTAGCCGAGAAGCCCTAGAAAATGAGTTAGAATCAGCCAATATAACTTTTCATCATCTTAAATTACCTTTAGCTTGTCGTTTAACCTCTGGTTTAGGCAATATTGAGCGTTTAGAGGGATTTCGAGCCGGAAATTACACCCTACAGGATATTAGCGCCCAATTAGTCACCTATCTCCTCGATCCCCAGCCCGGAGAGACAATTATCGACGCTTGTGCAGCACCGGGGGGAAAAACCACTCATATTGCCGAATTAATGGGCGATCGGGGTAGAATATTAGCCTGTGATCAAACGGCATCCCGTTTACGACAGTTAGAAGCCAATATTAAAAGATTAGACTTAAAAGCGATCGAAATACATCTAGGGGATAGTCGCGATCGTCCCCAGTGGCACGGCATCGCCGATCGTGTACTAATCGATGCTCCCTGTTCAGGATTGGGAACCCTGCACAAGCGTCCTGATATACGTTGGCGACAAACACCGGAAAATTTACCTGTACTAGCCAAACGACAGGGGGAACTTTTAGCCTCGGCTGCCACTTGGGTAAAACCGAAGGGAATCTTAGTTTATGCCACCTGTACTCTCGATCCGTTAGAAAATGAAAGAGTGATCGAGCAGTTTTTAGCCGCTCATCCCGATTGGAAAATGGCCACTCCTGACTCTAATTCATGCTTCTCAGAATACTATACAGAAACGGGAGCGATCGAAGTGTTACCCCATCGGCATAATCAAGACGGTTTTTTTATGGCTAAGTTAGTCAAGGAAGTGTGGGATGAAAAATAAACAATTACTGAAAATTCTCATCGGTGTTGCTTGGATTGATGGTGTCATTCAACCATCAGAAAGAAATTATTTACGACAGGTAGCTGTGAGGGAAAAACTTGATGATGATCCGGAGATAAAACCACTATTATCGGAACTAAAACCAGTTAAAACCAGTGAATGTTATCGATGGTTAGAGTCCTATTTAGGCGATAATCCTAGTCCAGAAATCTATCAAGATCTACTAACATCGATTAGCACTTTAATCTATAGCGATGACGACGTGGATATACAGGAAGCGAAATTATTAACCAAAGTGCAGAGTTTCGATCCGACTCATGATAGCCATCGATCAATGTTAGATAAATTAGTGACGGGAATTCAAAAATTGTACCACAGGGCAATTACTGAAAGTAATTAAGGAGTAGCTATCAGTGATGAGCGGGTCAAAAAATTCCCCGATAAAAACTGATAGCTGATCCCTAGATTTTAGGTAATAACCGTGGGTTGTTCCCGTCCAGTAGATTGACGAATTTGACCGATTTCTTCAGCTAAATCAATTAACGGCTGTAGGGCCTTTTGGGTGTCGATATCGTGTTTACTTGCGTCCGGTTCATAACTTTCTAGATAAACCCGGAGAGTTGCTCCTTTAGTTCCCGTACCCGATAGACGGTAAATAATCCGAGAACCATCGGTAAAACCAATGCGAATCCCTTGATTTTTACTCACACTACCATCCACGGGATCCGTATAGCTAAAATCATCGGCATATTCCACTTCATAGTTACCAAATTTTTGACCCTTAAGGTCTAAAACCAGCTTCTGGAGACGTGCCATCATCTCTTTGGCCGGTTCTAAGGCCACTTCTTCATAGTCATGACGAGAATAGAAATTGCGGCCAAATTCTTGCCAATGACTGCGGACAATTTTCTCTACCGATTCCCCTTTAACTGCCAAAATATTTAACCAGAAAAGAACCGCCCATAAACCATCTTTTTCGCGAATATGATTGGAACCCGTGCCGAAACTTTCCTCCCCGCAAAGGGTTGCTTTCCCCGCATCCAACAAATTACCGAAGAATTTCCAACCGGTGGGAGTTTCATAACAGTCAATTCCCAGTTTAGCCGCTACTCGATCGGCCGCCGCACTGGTGGGCATCGATCGCGCCACTCCCGTGATACCATTTTGATACCCTGGTACTAGATGAGCATTGGCAGTCAGTACAGCTAAACTATCACTGGGGGTGACAAAAAAATTCCGACCGAGGATCATATTGCGATCGCCATCTCCATCGGAAGCAGCCCCAAAATCCGGAGCCTCTTGACCAAAGAGAATTTCTACCAGATCATGGGCATAGACTAGGTTAGGGTCGGGATGACCACCACCAAAATCCTCTAGGGGAATACCATTTAACACTGTACCCTTGGGCGCACCTAAACGCTGTTCAAATAGAGCATAAGCGTAGGGACCCGTCACCGCATGGAGAGAATCCATGCACATTTTAAACTTACCAGAAGTGAGTAGGGCCTGAATGCGATCGAAATCAAAAATCTTTTCCATCATTTTGACGTAGGGAGTGACCGCATCGATCACTTCCACATCCATAGTTCCCAGTTTAAAGGAACCGGGGCGATCGAGATTAATATCGGCCCCTAAGAGGATTTTATAACTGCTAATCACCTTAGTCTCGGCATAAATTGCATCGGTGATATTTTCCGGGGCCGGTCCGCCGTTAGTAATATTGTACTTAATGCCAAAATCCCCCTCTGGACCGCCGGGGTTATGACTAGCGGAGAGAACAATACCGCCAAAAGCGTTATTTTCGCGAATTAAGCCAGAAATAGCCGGAGTGGAGACAATACCATCGGTTCCCACGAGTATTCTACCGATACCGTTAGCGGCGGCGATTTTCAGGATAGTTTGAATAGCTTGACGGTTATAATAACGACCATCTCCACCGACAACTAGGGTTTGACCCTCGATACCGTCTAAAGTATTGAAGATAGCTTGAATAAAATTTTCCAGATAATGGGGTTGTTGAAAAACGGGAACGGATTTTCGCAGTCCGGAAGTCCCCGGTTTTTGGTCACTAAAGGGTTTTGTGGCAACGGTTTCAATCGTCATAGTCTTTTCTTGATGGGCTGACGCAATTGTAAACTTAAGTATATAGCAGTAGGTTGACAGCCAAGAAATTGGGTAAGAAAGACAACAGTTGGGGAGTCCCCTGTCATACTAAATCCTGTTTAAAAAGTCTAGGAGAGTGGGGAGATGGGGGAGATAGGGAAGTGGGGAGAAGGGAAAACAAATAAAAATAGTCTCCTGACTCCTGAATACTGACTTGAAAATAGAAGCTGAAATAACGCCAATTCGTCGATCATACTAAATCCTTTGAGTATAAGCTACATATCAGGAGAGGTACTCCTGCAAGGGGAGTGACTCTTAAATTATTACAGATGTATCAGCAGCCGCGTGTAAGCATCCCACCGAAAAACTAATGCGCGGGGGGTTTGGGGGCGGCGCCACGCCCCCAACGGGGGGTTTGGGGGGTAGAACCCCCCAAAAGCTTGGATTGAGAGATCAAGTGGGAAGTAATACTAAATCCCTTAAGTATAGGCTACATATCAGGAGATGCAATAGGCAATAGGCAAAACGGAGAATAAATAATCAGTTTTTAATAACTGGATTTAGTCTTAGCCGATAAATGAACCAGATTTGGGGGTATAAACCCCCAATAATCGCCAATTTTAGCTGTGAATGGCTTAATCGGCCCCTTCAATCGGTGCAAATCCCTGACGTTGAATATTCTCGCTGATGTGACGAGGTTCGAGGAATTGCAGCAGATAATCGGGCCCCCCTGCTTTGGAACCCACCCCCGACATCTTGAAACCCCCGAAGGGTTGACGGGAGACAATCGCACCGGTGATTCCCCGGTTAATATAGAGGTTTCCCACTTCAAATTCCTGCATAGCTCGGTTAATATGGGCAGGAGTGCGGGAATATAAGCCACCGGTTAAAGCATAGTCGGTTCCGTTAGCTACAGCTAAAGCTTGCTCAAAATTGCTCACTTTGATAATCGCCACCACTGGACCAAAAATCTCCTCCATCGCTATTACCGCATCGGGGGGAACATTTTTAAAGACGGTGGGACTAACGAAGTAACCAACTTCTGGAATCGGCATCTCTAGGGCTAATTCTGCCTCTTTTTTGCCAGTTTCGATGTATTCCCGAATTCTTGCTTGAGCTTTCTCGTCGATAACCGGTCCTACTTCCGTACTCGGTAAATCCGTCGGCCCGATATTGAGGGACCCGGTAGCCTCGACAAAGCGATCCACAAAGCTATCATAGACGCTTTCCAGAACGATTATCCGCGAACAGGCCGAACATTTCTGGCCGGTGTAGCCAAAAGCGGACTTAACCGCACCGACAACGGCCTGATCTAAATCGGCACTCTCATCGACAATTAGGGCATTTTTGCCGCCCATTTCGGCGATAACTCGTTTTAGGTGTTTTTGACCCTTTTGGACGATGGAGGCATCTGTATAGATGCGACAGCCCACTTCTCGTGAACCGGTGAAGGCGATTAGGTGAACATCAGGATGGCTAACTAAATGCGCCCCCACCTGGGAACCTTTACCCGGGATATATTGGAAGACTCCGGCAGGAATACCCGCTTCTAGGAGAATCTCGGCAAATTTCGCCGTAATTACCGAAGAAGTCTCGGCAGGTTTCAATAGCGTGCAGTTACCTGCTACTAAAGCTGCTACTGTCATCCCCACCGCAATGGCTAGGGGGAAATTCCAGGGAGAAATCACTAAAGCAATACCCCGGGGTTGGTAGGAATAACGATTATTCTCACCTGCTACGTCGAAATTATGCCCTAAATCCAGTCTTTCCATCTCGGAAGCGTAATAACGGCAAAAATCGATCGCTTCTGACACTTCCGGATCCGCCTGTTGGATAACTTTGCCCACTTCCAAACAAATCCAGGCCGATAACTCCTGTCGTCGCGCTTCCATCAAATCCGCCGCTTTTCGCAGTATTTCGGCTCTTTTTGCCACTGGGGTGCGTTTCCAAGCGGGAAAAGCCTGTTTCGCCGCTATGATCGCTTTTTCTGCCTGTTCCACCTCAATTAAGCCTACTTTCCCCACTATTTCCTGCGGGTTACAGGGATTAACGGAATTAATTTGAACATTGGTGGCGACGTATTCGCCGTTAATTAGGGGCAAATAGGTTTTACCGAGGGAATTTTTGACAAAAGTAAGAGCTTGACTCGCTTTATTTCTTAATTGCTCGTTGGCATAATCTGTATCGGGGGCATTAGGAAAACCGAGGATAATCGGGTTATCATTGCCTAAAACCCGGGGGGCTGCGATTAAATCTTCCACGGGACGATCCTCCAAATTTTGCCGTAGGAAGGAACTATTAGCGGTATTTTCTAATAAACGGCGGATTAGGTAGGCCATACCGGGTAAGAGTTGTCCGTAGGGGGAATAAACCCGCACCCGATGACCCCGCTTCACTAACGCTTTGGCTAATTGGTCGCCCATGCCGTACAATACCTGCATTTCAAAGCGACGACGGGGAATTTCTAAACTTTCTGCGATCGCACAGGCCAAGGCTTGCGATCGCACGTTATGACTACCGATGGCGGCGTATAAATATTGATGATTTTCCAATAATAACCGCGTCATCCGCTCATAATTGGCATCGGTGGCTGATTTTTCGTTATATACCGGCTGTGGCCAGTGATTTTGCCTAGATTTAATCGTTTCCTGATCCCAGTAAGCACCTTTGACTAGCCGGACAGTCAGGGGATAACCGCGCTTTTTGGCCCAATTAATTAAATCTTGTAAATCTTGGGCAGAATCTCTTAAATATGCCTGTAGGGTGATGCCAATATCGGTACGACTGCGAAATTCTTCTTCTAGGAGTAATTCTTTCAGGATAGCCAGGGTGAGGTTTTTATAAACGTACTGTTCCATATCAAAATGGACTGCTACCCCTAACTCCTGAGCGCGTCGCAATAGTAGGCGAATGCGATCGCAAACTTTCTCCTTACTGCCAATGGGATCCATGGGATCAAACTGAGAATAAAAGGCAGTTAGCTTGACAGAAACCTGCACTTGTGGTAGTAAGTCGCCGTCCGCTTCATCAATTTGGCTAACTTTATTCCATTTGGTCGCTTCTTGAGCCAAATGGGTCATTAAATCCAGATAACTTTGTAGATAAACTTGGGTTTCCGCTTCAGTAATTACCGCTTCACCGAGGAGATCTATGGTAAAAGCCATTTTTTCCTTGCGCAGACGGGTGACAGTGCGAGTAATTTGCCCTAGGTCTTCCCCGGCGATATACTTACGAGCTAAAGTTTCTACGGATTTACTGATCACACTGGCGGCCGTTTGAGCCGGTAGGGAGTTAGGATCACTAAAGTTGAGGATACTTTTCAGCGCACTGGGCAGTTCTACGGAAGCATCACCGAGGTATTGTTGGAGATGATTAGCGATCTCGGCATTACTGCGTAAAGCGGGTAAACAGTCAATAAAACGGAATAATTGTACTCGTAAATTGGGGTTAGACATGGCCCAATCGAGTAATTTATCATCCCAACGCATTTGATCCTGTAAAGCAGACCAAAGACCTTTTTTTTCGCGAGTTTCGGCTAAAAGTTGTCTAGCGATCTCTTGGGTTTTGGTTTCGTAGTTTTGAGTTGAGTCGATTTGGATAACCACGGTGATTCAAGTAAAAAAAATTATCAAAGGGATTCAGCTTTCAGCAAGCTAACGTCAGCCTTCAGCCTAAAATTCAGTTTTTGAGCTTTTTCAGCTTATTGCCGCTCTTAATAGCTCTTTTCTCTGGTTTATATTCTTACCGAAGGACTAATCAAAGCTAATAGCCGATCACTTTTGCTGAACACTCTATTGTACTCGATCGAGCGGGGAAGTGGGGAGGTGGGGTGTGGGGTGTGGGGTGTGGGGTGTAGGGTGTGGGGTGTAGGGTGTGGGGTGTAGGGTGTGGGGTGTAGGGTGTGGGGTGTAGGGTGTGGGGTAGTGGGGTAGTGGGGTAGTGGGGTAGTGGGGTAGTGGGGTAGTGGGGAGAATAAATAAAAATAATCTCCTGACTACTGATTACTGATTACTGATTACTGATTACTGATACCCGATAGTCCTTGTGTATTGTCGAAGCGTTTACTTATAATAACTTTAAAAAGATTTTCGGGATCATCGGTAGCCCTATGGCAAAAATTGAAACGAGAACAGAACCCATGGTTTTAAACATGGGACCTCATCACCCGTCGATGCACGGTGTTTTGCGCTTAATCGTCACCCTCGACGGGGAAGACGTGATTGACTGTGAACCCGTGATCGGTTATCTTCATCGGGGCATGGAAAAAATTGCCGAAAATCGCACTAATGTCATGTACGTTCCCTACGTTAGTCGTTGGGATTACGCCGCAGGGATGTTTAATGAGGCGATTACGGTCAATGCTCCCGAAAAATTAGCCGATATCGCCGTTCCCAAACGAGCGCAATATATCCGGGTGATTATGTTGGAACTCAACCGCATCGCTAACCATTTACTCTGGTTAGGCCCCTTTATGGCGGATGTAGGCGCACAAACTCCCTTTTTCTACATTTTCCGGGAACGGGAGATGATTTATGACCTCTGGGAAGCTGCCACGGGAATGCGGTTAATTAATAATAATTATTTCCGCATTGGTGGCGTGGCGGTGGATTTACCCTACGGATGGGTGGATAAGTGCGTGGATTTCTGTGACTATTTTGACCCGAAAGTGGACGAATACGAAAAATTAATCACTAATAACCCGATTTTCCGCCGTCGTATTGAAGGGGTAGGCTGCATTACCAGAGACGAAGCGATTAACTGGGGTTTATCCGGTCCGATGTTGCGCGCTTCTGGGGTGAAATGGGATTTAAGAAAAGTTGACCATTACGAGTGTTACGACGATTTTGACTGGGAAGTGCATTGGGAAACCGCCGGCGATTGTTTTGCTCGTTATCTGGTGCGGATTCGGGAAATGCGCGAATCGGTGAAAATTATCCGGCAAGCACTGAAAGGTTTACCCGGTGGTCCCTACGAAAATCTGGAAGCGAAACGGATGGCAGAAGGGAAAAAATCAGCTTGGAATGATTTTGACTATCAATATATCGCCAAAAAAGTCGCCCCCACTTTCAAAATCCCTAAAGGTGAACATTATGTGCGCTTGGAAAGTGGTAAAGGGGAATTAGGTATCTTTATCGTCGGTAATGATGATGTTTTCCCTTGGCGTTGGAAAATTCGGGCCGCCGATTTTAATAATCTTCAAATTCTGCCCCATATCCTCAAAGGGGTAAAAGTTGCCGATATTATGGCGATTTTAGGCAGTATTGATATTATTATGGGGTCAGTTGATCGCTAAATCTCTTTCAGGGTGGGTTATCTTATTAACTCACCCTCGTTTTGGCCCAGTTTTATGTAATACTTTACAATACTAAAAAATCAACAAAACCCTTAGGGAGCGTCTCAGAAAAAATTGAAAAGAGGCTACTGGGTACATTTTTCGCTTGAAAATGTCTGTACCGTTGACTGTATCTGGAGTAGAGCGATTCCGTAGAGTTGGCTGTATAGCGATCGCTAACCAGATTATAACAGATAGTGTCATTAATCTCTAGAGTAAGCGATTCCCTCTGTAGCCATGTTTTTGCTGGTTTTCTGCCCCGAAACAAGCTATAATGGTCGAAGGGTCAAATTTGAAAACTTTTACCTCAAACCCTATCTGCGTAAGGACTTCAGAAGTTTGCATCCAGTAGGACATTTGTATTACATGGCTTTAACTCAGGCTCTGTAAGACTTTTAGCCATAGCCAGTATGTTTATACGGGGGAAGTCCAGTTATCCATGACTACAATGCACAGCAAAGCAAAGGATTAAGCCCCCATCGCTACTACCGAATCACCCCCCTCTTAGGCTTCGCAGAACAACAACAGGAAGCTTAGGCTTTGAAAGACCCCTAGTGGCAGTAGGAGAAGATTCTCCCACTGCCTGCAAACTTAAATGATCTCTCAATCTAGATCACTACCACTGGTGTAGCGGCAGCAATGTTGTAACCACTCAGTTGAATGATCGCATCACTAGCGGCTTGGAAACCAGCCACTCCATTATTGAGAGCGATAAAAGTACCACTT
>NZ_JADBVE010000307.1:0-8613 GCF_020245285.1 Microcystis sp. M31BS1 | reverse complement strand
GCTAGTAAAAATATTTTGGCCGCAGGGCTTGCGGTGTCAGTCTGTAGAGCGACCATAAGACCAGAACAGAGTAAATCTGTTAAGGCAGGTGCGGAACCCCGCAAGGGAAAGAAGCAGAAACCTAAATCGTGAGGTTTGGGAATCGCCGTCCGTTTTACGGCGGCGAGGATGTCAAGACAGATCAGAGTACCACCGAGATTAAATTGACGATCAACCCGTAAATTCGTCTCTTTTTCGATTTCCTGTGCCAAAATTTCCCCTAAAATCACCTGTTCGGTAAAATTTTTGGAACCGATCACCACGGTGCCGGGGGATGAATGGAAAATTTGAGTCAAGAGAAAAGATAGCAGGGCCAAACCGATTAAACCTAAGCCCCATTGCCATTTAGAGGGCTTTTTCGGACGTGGCGAAGGGGAAAAGGTCTTTTCTAACCAACCGAGACTCCAATCGGCAACAAGGGCTAAAAAAGCGGCAGGAATTGCCCCCGCCAAAATTAACTGATTGTTGACCGTGGCAATACCGCGAAAAATAAACACTCCCAAACCACCGCCACCAATGGCAGCTGCGATCGTAGCCACACCGATAGCAATCACCGTCGCAATTCTCACTCCTGCCAAAATTGTCGCCCTGGCCAGGGGTAATTCGATATAGCGCAGGATTTGACCGTCGGTCATGCCTAGGGATAACCCGGCTAATTTTAATTCGGGATCAACTTTTTTGATGCCCAGATAGGTATTTAAAACAATTGGCAGTAAAGTATAGAGAGTTAGGGCAACAATAGCGGGAATTTTGCCGATTCCTCCCAAAAAAGGCACGGAAATTAAAAAACCAAATAGGGCCAAACTGGGGATAGTCTGTAGGGTGTTAACGATCGCTATAATCGGTTGAGCGAGAATAGCTTGACGACTAATTAAAATACCTAGAGGAATCCCGATTAAGCTACCCATAGCCATGGCTATTCCCGTCAAGAAAAGATGTTCTCCAGTGCGAAAAGCGATTTCCCCCCCATAATCTAGCCAAAAACTATCCATAAACTTCTCTTAAAGCGGCTGCTTCATCCTATTGTATAGAATGAATGGGATCTATTAGTTCCAGTCTTTATTTAAAGACTCTATCACCATCTTGACATTATTTCCCCCCTAAAGACCAATGACTAACAAATTTAATCCTCAAGCTAAAACTGTTGCCGATTGGGCCTATATCGGTATTGATAAACATTTTCATAAAGTTCTTAAACACGAAGCTGGGGTTTTACTCGATCAGGATCCGGAAGAATTACATCAAATTCGTGTGGGAATGCGCCGTCTTCGCAGTACCTTAACCGGTTTTAGACCCGCTTTAACCATGCCGAAATCTGCCGATCAAAAACGGGTGGGTAATCTGGGCAGAATTTTAGGAGAATTGCGGGATTTAGATGTGTTAAAATCGGCTTTTGTCGGCCATTATCAGCCAATTTTACCACCGAAAGAACAGGATTTACTGAAGAAAGTTTTACAAGTTCTCGAACACCGAAGGGAGAAGGCTTTTGCTAAGGTAGAAAAACTCTTAAAGTCCGATAAATTTCTCAATTTTAAGGCAGATTTTGCCAGTTGGTTGGATAATCCCACCTATCAACCGATGGGAAAATTAGATATTGCCACAGTTTTACCAGACTTATTATTACCGCAAGCGAGTCGCTTTTTACTGCACGAAGGCTGGTTAGTTGGGGTAAATTTAGAGGAAGATCAAAAAGTAGGAGAGTTTTCTAGTCAAGAAATTGATGACTTATTGGAAAAAGAAGGATTATTACTGCACGATCTCCGCAAAGAAGCCAAGCGTTCCCGCTATAATATGGAGTTATTCCCTCAGTTTTATGGCGATAAGTATCGAGAGTATCTAGAAGATATTAAAAACCTTCAAGGTATTCTCGGAGAAATGCAGGATTGTTGTGTTCTCTCGGATTTTCTTAGCCAAATTTTCCCTAATTGTCTTGCCAAGGAAATGCCCACCTTACTAGAAATTTTCCAAAATATCCGTCGCCAAAAATGGCAAGAATGGCAACCCTTACAAAAGAAATTCCTTGACGCTGACACCAGAAAAAGTCTGCACCAGACAATTTTACAGCCTATTTTTCGGCCAAATAGTGTAGAATTAGAAACTAATCCAGAATCCTGAGATTAGAAACCGATGAATTTTTTTCAAAAGTTAAACCACGCCATTAGTCAAAACCAGACTCTACTTGTCCTCGGTTTAGATGCTAACCCCGAAATGATGCCCTCCACCCCGGGAGAATTAATCGTTAATTTAGAACAGTGGCTCAAGTTTATTATCGATGAAACTGCTCCTTTTGTCTGTGCCTACAAACCAACTTTAGGTTTTTATCAAGCTTTGGGAGCGGCAGGTTTAGAATTATTACAGCGAGTTTTAACGGCAATTCCCGCTCATATCCCGGTAATTTTGGATGCTAAACACGGTGATATTAATACTAGCAGTATTTTAGCCGAGACTATCTTTAAAACTTGGCAGGTGGACGCGGTTACTCTCAATCCCTACTCCGGACAGGATCACGTTGCTCCTTTTTTAGTTTACCCCGAGCATGGCGCTTTTATCCTCTGTCATACTTCCAATCAAGGCGCGATTAATCTGCAAGAATTTCCCAGTCGCGACAATCCTTTTTATCTGCAAGTTGTCAAAGAAGCTTGCACCTGGGGAACTCCCGAACAGGTGTTTTTAGAAGTGGGAACCACTCAACCAGAGATATTGACCAAGATTCGCAATTTTGCCCCCGAAAGATTGATTTTATTACGCAGTATTTGGGAAGAAAAAAGTCAATTTTCTGAGTTAATTACTGTGGGTTTAAATAGTCATGGCGAGGGTTTATTAATTCCTGTACCCCAAGACTTTTTATCTCAACCCGATTTGGGGTCAAAAGTCAAGGATTTACGCGAGGAAGTCAACAAAATTAAACAAAATCACCAGCAAGAATCAAGCCAAGATGATACTTGGACTGCTAACGTTTGTCTTTTAAAACAACATCCTCATCAGGATTTAATTCTACAATTATTTGATATTGGCTGCTTGATGTTTGGCGATTATGTGCAAGCATCGGGAGAAACTTTTTCCTATTATATTGATCTGAGAAAAATTATCTCTAATCCTAATATTTTTCAGCAGGTAATTGAAGCCTATGGAGAAATATTAAAAACCTTGACATTTGACCGCGTTGCCGGTATCCCCTACGGCTCTTTACCCACAGCTACGGGTTTATCTTTATTATTAAATCATCCGATGATTTTCCCCCGCAAAGAAGTAAAAGCTCACGGCACAAGAAGAGTAATTGAAGGTAATTTTCAGGTGGGGGAAACCGTGGTAGTAGTGGACGATATTTTAATTTCTGGCAAAAGTGCGATCGAAGGGGCAGAAAAGATTAAATCGGCGGGATTATTAGTTAATGATATCGTAGTTTTTATCGACCATGGTGGCCCTGTTAAAGATAAACTTCGTAGCCATGGTTATCAACCTTATTCGGTTTTAACCCTAGCAGAAATTACCGATACTCTCTACGAAGCGGGAAGACTGACAGAAGCAGAATATAGCTGTTTTTTAAATCGCTCCCATTGATATTTAGCCATCAGTTATCAGTTATCAGTTATCAGTTACCAGTTATCAGTTACCAGTTACCAGTTATCAGTTATCAATTTTAAGTGAGCAGTTATCAGTTTTAAGTGAGCAGTATGTATTAAGTGAGCCTCATCAAATGGCAGTTTCCTGCTGTCTTTTGACTGATTACTGATTACTGTTTACTGTTTACTGTTTACTGATCACTGTTTACTGTTTACTGATCACTGATTACTGATCACTGATTACTGATCACTGAAAATTGTTAAGAAGCTTGACTGCGTAAGACCTTTAGGGGATTCAGGAGCTTGCTTTCTTCTTTTTCCTCAAAAATAGTTAAATCTTCGGGTTTACAACGTTTTATATCCAATTTAATCCCCTGCGCTCCTTCTGTTTTCAAATCTTCTTCATAACCGGCTTGAGCGACTTCAGCCTCGTCTTTAGCGAGAAAAGGACCGAAATAATAAGTACATCTGGGATAGTCGGTTTTAATCTCGACCCAGTAGGCTAATCCGAACCTTTCCAGTAAGCTAATCAAAAATTCTTTCATCTCGTTCCCCATCTCAATCTACTCTGGTGGTTTTGTTACGTTCGTTTACATTTCGCAAACTTCCTTCCTATTTTATTTATACTTTCTCCTTTTGGCTATTGGGAGTGTCGAAAAATACAGATTTTCAGTCGGGGGAATTTTGCCAGCGTTGACGGTAAACTTCATAAAGAGCCATAGCCGCCGCCACCGAAGCATTGAGACTGGGGGTTTTGCCTGCCAAGGGGATAGATACCAACTCATCGCAGGACTTTTGGGTCAACAGACTCAAACCCTCTCCCTCCGAACCTAGCACCAATCCTATCGCACCCGTTAAATTAATTGTGTGTAAGGATTTACCACTTTTTGCCGCCGTGCCGTAGAGCCAAAAACCCGCCGCTTTTAATTCTTCTAAAGCACGATTGAGATTAACCACTCTAGCGACGGGTAAATATTCCAAGGATCCGGCCGCCACTTTCATCACCGTCGATGTCACCCCGGCGGCGCGACGTTGGGGAATAACTACCCCCTGACAACCCATAGCTTCGGCGGTGCGAATGATTGCCCCAAGGTTATGGGGATCCGTAATACCTTCAGCGATGACGATGACGGGGTGGCGACTTTTGCCCTTAGCTTTTTCGATCAGATCGGCTAATTCGATATAATCATAGGGGGACATCTGGGCTGCAATCCCCTGATGATTGGCCTTATTGGTAATCTGATCGAGACGCAGATCGTCCACCTCATCAATTACCGTACCGTTGGCTTTGGCTTTTTCCAAGAGGGTATGATAACGGGGATCGTAACGGAGTCGATTGACCACCCAAATCCGATTTAGTTGGCGCTCCTCCTCCATGGCCGTTAAAACCACCCGGCGACCGTAGAGCAGATCATCAGCTTCTTGGTTTTCTGGAGTTACTGCCGGGGATTTAGCCAGAATTGGCCCAGTTTTTGACCGCAAGGGCCGGCGAGAATTACGATTATCGGACTTGTCACGAAATGGTCGATCGCTCATGATTGATTAATAGTAAAGGAGTCGGGAGTCATCCCGATGGCTATAATTCTAGTTTTTCTAATAGTTGATGTAATCTTGAGGGGTCTTGTAGATAAAGATAGCCGAACAGGGTTTCTAAACTGCTGGCCTGCTGATAGACTTGGGCTGTCAGACGACGGCGTTTTCCCGTGACCGCATTGCGTCCCCGGCGCAGAATTTCTTTTTCTTGGTCTGTCAGATAGGGCTGCAGTTGTGCTAAATCCAAAGCCTGTTGTTCGGCCCTGACTTTGCCCACCACCTGAGCGTGATAGTCTCCCAGACGCTGGGGCGGCAGTAAGTAATAAGTGCGGATGTATAATTCATAAACAGCATCCCCCAGATAGGCCAGGGAAGCGGGCGATAATCGGTCAAGACCCTCTAGGATTGGTGAACCCTGGCCACTGACCTGTAAGCGAATTTGTTCGAGAGGAGATTCCACGATTTACGCTTTTTCTAGATATTCGATCGCCGCTTCCAGGGTGGGTTGCAGGGAAAAAAACTTCTCCAATCGCACCAGTTTTACGGTTTGAGTTACCCGGGGATTGGTAACAATTTGTAAACTGCCCCCTTTGGTTTTGGCCTTTTTCACCAATTTTACTAATGCCCCTAAACCGGAGCTATCGATAAAATCAATCTGAGCGAGGCTAATAATCACATCCTTGGGACCTTGCTCCACATAGCCTTCGATCACCTTACAAAAAGTCGGTTCGGAAAAGGCATCTAAAAGACCCGTCAAACGGAAAATTTGGTACTTATCTCTGACCTCACGCGTGCCTCGCAAGCTGACGGTCAAGTTAATTGCTTCCGGAATAATCGCCTCCTAGCTCTAGAGCCGTAAAAATCAAAACCCTAGTATATCCTAAAAATTTACGCCCGATCCTTTTTTGCTTGCCGCATTAAGTCGACAAATTGGCCAAACAGATAATCGGCATCGTGGGGGCCGGGACTGGCCTCGGGGTGGTATTGTACCGAGAAAAAGGGCAGAGACTTGTGTTTTAAACCCGCTACGGTGCGATCATTGAGGTTGAGATGGGTAATCTCCACTTGCGGATTTAAAGATGCCTCCTGCACGGCAAAACCGTGATTCTGACTGGTAATTTCCACCTGTTGCTGCAGTCCACAGGGTTGATTTAACCCGCGATGGCCAAATTTTAGTTTAAAGGTTTCTGCCCCTAGGGATAGGCCTAAAATTTGATGACCCATACAGATGCCAAAAGTGGGTTTTTCCCCTTGCAAAAGTTGCTTGGCTAGGGCAATTCCTTCGGTGACAGCCGCTGGATCTCCCGGTCCGTTAGAAAAGAAAATACCATCGGGATTATAGGCGGCGATTTTTTCCGGGGGAGTGTCAGCGGGAACCACGATCACCCGACAACCGTAGCTGGCTAAACGCCGGAGAATATTGCGTTTGATGCCAAAATCGATCGCCACCACCGTTAACGGTTCTTGATCACTATCAATTGGCGCAAATTCCCAGGCGGACGGGGTGGGAGTCGTCCATTCGTACACTTCCTTGGTGGTAACTTCTTTAACGAGATTTAACCCCGCCATACTGGGGGCCGCCTGCACCAGCCGCAGTAAATCATGATAATCGAGTATTTCCGTCGAAATTGCCCCATTCATCGCCCCAACCGAGCGAATTTTGCGGGTCAGGGAGCGGGTATCGATGCCATAGATGCCAATAACATGATGAGCGGCCAGATAATCCGGTAGGGATTGGCTAGAACGCCAATTACTGGGCCGGGGGCAGATATTTTTGGCGATCGCTCCTTTCACCTGGGGACGAATTGACTCCTCATCCTCGGGGTTAACCCCCGTATTTCCCAATTCTGGATAGGTAAAAGTGACGATTTGACCAGCATAACTGGGATCGGTGAGGACTTCCTGATAACCGGTCATCCCTGTGTTAAAGACAACTTCGCCGACGGTGGTTCCCTGGGAGCCGAAGGAATAACCCTCGTAAACTGTACCATCGGCTAGAACTAATAAGGCTTTTTGACTAGCAGCACTTGATATCATTGTCAATTTTTTAATCTTGAGTAGTGGTGAGAAACAGAAGTCAAGGATAGACTAGAACAGGGACTAGAAAACGAATTGCTTAGTTTTAATTGGCTAGAGCGTTTTATGATTAAGAGTACGTCCGCTCAAAGACAACAGTTTCCCCGGGAGCATCTCATTTATGCAAGTGAGTAATTATACTTATCCCTAAAACTGGTTTCCAGCAAGGCTTTCAAAATAGCTTGACATAAAAACCTGATTTAGGGGTTACAAAGGTGAGATGCTCCCGTTTCCCCTGACTAGCCATCGGCAAGATCCTATCGCTTAAAAAATAACTATATAAGTAATATGAGTGCAAGAAAACTGACTGATGCCACGAAAAAAGAAATTCTTAAGCTTTATCGGGAAACGGAGGCCACCACTTCCACGTTAGCCGAGCGTTATGGCGTGAGTAGTTCTACGGTCAGTCGTTTTCTCAAAAATTCTTTTTCTGGCGAGGAATACGAGCAGTTAATCCAGAAAAAACGCTTGGCCCGCAATCCTCGTGGCCTCGAGGAGGAGGGAGCAGCAGCGGATTTACCAGAAAAAGCGATCGAGGTGATTAGTTTTCGGGCAGCCCACATCGCAGCTAAGGATGAGCAGGCTTTTGAGCAACCGATCACTGCTGTGGAACAATTAACCCTGTTAATGGATACCTCTTACTCGCCAGAAGCAGATAATTCGGAATATATAGAAATTAATGGCGATAAACCACTAGAAGACGCTAATTTAAACGAGTTTTTCGTCGAAGCTATCGAGGAAGAGGAGGAGGAAGATGAGCTTGACGAGGATTGGGATGAAGAGGAGGATGAAGATGAAGATGAAGATGAGGAGGAGGAGGAACTAGCGGGGAGCTATTTAGGCCCGACTATCGTTAAAACAGCCCAATTACAGATATTACCCCTATCGGCGGCGGCTTTTCCCAAAACCTGTTACTTGGTCATTGATCGCGCTGCCGAACTAATCACCCGTCCCCTCAAGGATTTTGCCGAATTGGGTAAGGTTCCCCCTCAGGAAATCCAACAGCGCACTCTCCCCATCTTTGAAAGTCATCGCATCGCTCGTCGTTTCTCCAAGCGCAAGGAAAAAGTGATTAAAGTTCCCGACGGTCGCCTGATCGAAAAAGCTCACGCTCAACTGGAAGCTAAAGGGATCACCCGTCTGCTCATGGATGGTCGTATCTACGCTTTAGAGTAGGGAATTAGGGGATAGGAGACTGAAAAGTCTCCTCCGAACCCTTTGCTGAGGGTGGAGACTCTCGCAGTTGAGAGAGTTCAGCTTAGTTGACATCCTCGCCGCACTTTTAGGGCGGCGATTCCTAAACCTCACGATTTAAGTTTCTGCTTCCACCACCGTCGCATACCACAGTTAAAAAACCATGTACTGTCTTACACAGAGTCCACAGACTTTCGCCCCATTTCAG
>NZ_JADBVE010000306.1:0-16988 GCF_020245285.1 Microcystis sp. M31BS1 | reverse complement strand
AATCCTTATCTGGCAAGAGACTTAATTGATTAGTTCGCTCTAGATAAAAAACAATTGACAAAAATCGCTAAATGCCTTTCTCTATAAGGGTTCCATCCCTTATAACCCCCATCCATTGCATAACACAAACCGAAGAGCCACAAATCTACGATTAAATTGCTGATCGCTTTTAACGATCCTAACCTGGAGCCTGAAGAACGCGACGAACAGGCCCAAGTATTACTGACAGAACTAGAACAGGCAGATGAAGTTGAATCGGTTAAACGCATTCTTGATCCCAATCCCCCTGAAGGTAATAAGTCATTGGGCGGTTTTTTGGGTGGAATCTTAATGACCGAAGTTAACCCCGCTAATGGGAAAAAGTTGTTAGGGTTTCTGGGCGATCGCTTGGGAGGTAAACCGATAGAATTGTCGGTAGAGGCTAATGGTCGTAAGTTGACGGTTAAGGCTCACAGTCGAGAAGAATTGGAAATGGCTATTAAAGCGGCTCAAGACTTTATCTCAGGTTAAAGAAGGTATTATGGCAAAATTTGCTTTGTTAATTGGTGTGAGCGAGTATTCCGAAGGATTGCGTTCAATTTCTAGTGCCATTCTAGACGTTGAAGCAATGCGCCGAGTATTAGAGCATCCGGACATGGGAGCCTTTGATCAGGTTACAGTGTTGTCTAACCCAGACAAAGGGAGCATGGAAAGAGCAGTCGAGGATTTATTTACTAATCGCCAGAGAGACGACTTAGTTCTTTTATATTTTTCTGGACATGGTCTTAAAGATCAAACGGCTGAATTTTGCCTAAGTGCAAGAGACACTGAGCGTGATCAGAATGGAGAGCTTCGTATCTCAACAATTTTAGCCGCAAGTAAACTTAATAAGTATATGAACAATAGTCGTTCCCAAAGGCAGATGATTATTCTCGACTGCTGTTTTAGCGGAGCATTGGTTCAGGGAATGCCAATCAAAGGGGAACTTAACATTCAAGAGGAATTAGGAGGTAAAGGAAGGGCGATTTTAACCTCTTCTAGTCCGATTGAATATTCTTTTGAGTCGGAAGATAAAGATTTGTCCATCTATACAAAATATCTAGTTGAAGGAATTGAAACTGGTGCAGCAGATAAGGATGGTGATCAATTAATTTCTGTTAATGAATTGCATGAGTATGCCAGCGAACGAGTAAAGGAAGCTGCCCCGGCAATGACTCCCAAATTTTATCTTTCTCTTGAAGGAGAGGATACTATTTATTTAGCCAAATCTCCTCTTGCTGCCACTAATCCTATATTTATTTATCGTGAGAAGGTTAGAGAAATTCTAGATGAATGGAGCAAGGAAAATATATGTAAAGAAAATTTTAATCGTGTAGAAAGAAACTGCCTAAATGAACTAAGAAACGAATTAGATTTATCATTACAGGAGGCAGATATTATTGAACAAGAGAATCTTGCGCCATTCAAAAAAAGATTACAAAATCTAACAGAGTACAAAGCAACTTTTAGAGAATTATTAGCTGATTCTATTTCAATAACAGAAGGAAACAGAAGGAGACTAAAAGAGTTACAAAGCCGTTACGGGCTGAGGGATGAGGATATTCAGGTGATTGAAGAAGAAGTGCAAAATGAGGTTTATCCCATTACTCCGACGATTCCACCAATCACTTCGCCTTCTGCAAAAATTGCCCAAATTTTGCATTCTATAAAAACTTTAAAGCCCCAAAATTTCAAATTAAATCTGCCAGTTAGCATAGGAATAGCATCAATAGCAGTTGTAAGTTTATTTGCCATTAATCGCCATAATATTATTACTCCATTAATTCCATCGGATTGTCCAAAACAAACGGGAGACTTTATTAGTGAAGGAGAAGAAATTCTTAATTACTCTCAACCGTTTAACAAGAAGAAAGGTACAGAATATTTTGCACAGTGTGATTATCAAAAAGCCCTGTTAAGATTTAAGGACGCATGGCAACAGGATAGGCTAGATGCAGAAACATTAATTTACTTAAATAATGCTTTACTAGAAGCCAATAAAATGCAATATTACACGATTGCTGTTGCTGTTAGTATTCCCAAAAATCAAAGTGACTTTAATGATGATGATGGTGATAGTCGAGCAAAAGAAATGTTACGAGGAGTAGCACAATTACAAACAAAAATTAATCTGGGAATTTTAAATGACAATGATCCATTCCTCAAGTATTTTCCAGATCAAGATTTTATCAACAAAAAAGCGATTAATAGTAAGGGATTAAAAGTTGTCATTACTAATGATGAAAATGACGAATTACTAGCCCAAAAGACAGCAAAATCTCTTTCCCAGCGTCCTGAAATTTTAGGGGTTGTTGGTCACTATCCCAGTGAAATGACTGTGGCAACGGTGGATATTTATAAGGAAAATGATTTAGTTTTGATTTCTCCCGGATCAACGACTAGCGAGCTTACTAAATACCCCAGAAAAAATTTTCTGCGAACTGTTTTTTCCGTCGAGCAACAATCTCCTGCCATTGCAAAATTTTTACAAGAAAAGTCTATTAAAAAAGTGGTGGGCTTTTATAGTGAAGGAAGTCCATTTAGTGAATCTTTTTTTAATAGTTTTAAAACTATTTTTACACGCCCTCCATTCTCTGGAACTGTAGTAAAATTAGATGAATTTGATCTCGGAAATAATTTTAAGGCAGAAGAAGCCATCCAAGAGTTACGAAAAAGACAAGGAAAAATAACAGAAGAAATAGGGCTTGTACTATTCCCAAAAGCAATTGGCGATGCTCAAGGCGATGCAATTAGACTTATAAAACTTAATAATAGTCAAAATTGGGTTATCGGATCATGGGGGCTTCGTAGTTCTCGTACCTTAGAACAAATTAACAACCTACAACCTTTTCAAAAGTTTGTTATTACGGTTCCTTGGGATTCTTTAACCAGTCCTAACCAGGATTTTCTTAAGGATGCTAAAATTTTATGGACTACAACTTCTGTTAATGCAATAACGGCCCTATCCTATGATGCAACTCTTGCTCTAACAAAAGCTCTAGAAAAGGCAAATACTCCCACACGAATTAATATCCTTGAACAATTAAAGTCTCTTGATTTTCTTGTCACTAAAGGTGCAACTGGGACAATTCAATTCGATGAAAATGGCGATCGCAAGAAGTTGGATGAAAATGGCGATCGCCAAAATCCCTCCGTAGAATTTGTTCGCATTGTGGAGTGTCGGACACTAAGTTCAGATTTTGCTTTTGTCCCAATCAAGTATCCTACTGCTAAAGATGCTAAAGATGCTGGTTTATCCTGTTTAAACTCACCCAAAAAACCTAGTCCCTAGCTAATCAGGGTTGACTGAAAAAGTCTGAAATGCCGCTAGGAAAAAGGTTTCGACTCAATCAAGCGATCGCCGCTTTTGTAGGTTGGATTGAGGAACGAAACCCAACACAGAATTAGATAACCAACTAAAATAATCTATACTAAGCCAATAAAGCCCGTTTTGTGGCTTTCTTGCCTCCTATCGACAGTAGGCTAAAACTAATAATTAATATCATCGTCGCAATCACTCGTGGACTGGAGACAACAACTGATTATTTTTACCCGTTATCCGGAATCGGGGAAAGTAAAAACCCGTATGATTCCGGCCTTGGCAGCCAAGGGAGCCGAAGAATTACACCGAAAACTGGCCGAATATACCCTCAGTAAATTAGCGGGTTTGAGGAATTTTCTCTCTCTGATCATTTACTACCATGGCGGCAGCGAGGAGAAAATGCGTACTTGGTTAGGTGTGCATTATTCCTATCATGCTCAACGGGGAAAAGACTTAGGAGAAAAGATGCAAAATGCTTTTGCCGATGGTTTTGCTCAAGGGATAACAGCGATCGCTATGATTGGCACAGATTGTCCAGAAATCGGGGAAAAAGAGATTTTAGCAGCCTTTGAGGCCCTAAAAACCCACGATATGGTTTTAGGGCCAGCGTTAGATGGAGGATACTACCTAATTGCTTTAAAAAAGGTCTTTCCAGAGCTTTTTGACGGTATTCCCTGGGGGACGGGGGAAGTCTTGGCAAAAACTCAGACAATCGCCGCTAAACTAGCTTTAAAAACCGCTTATCTGCCTAAATTAGCCGATATTGACCGCCCGGAAGACCTGCCCATCTTAAAAAAGTACCTGCCAGAATTAAGGTTGAACGATGACGGGGGTTCCCATGCGGACTAAATCAAACAACACTTTCACATCCCGATTCCGCATCCGCACACAACCATGGGAAGCGGCGCTACCGAGGGAATTTTCCGCGGGGGTGCCATGAAAACCGATGGAATTTTTGCCGTCACTCCAAAAACCGATCCATCTTTCCCCTAGGGGACTATTGGGACCGGGGGTGCTGACTTTTCCTGTCCAGGGACTTTTCCAGACGGGATTGCGAACTAATTCCCGCACTTCAAATTTACCGGTGGGGGTTTCCCAGCCTTTTTTGCCGACGGCGACGGTAAATTGTGCTAAAAGTTGCTTATCTTGATAAACGTAAACTTTTCTCTCTTTCAGTTTCAGGACCAGATGGGTAGCGAGAGTTTGATTGGCTGCCGTATTCGGGGTGACGGTGCTGATTTGGTTAGCTTGGGCCGGATATACGGGTAAACAAGTTAATCCTAATCCGATGATTAAGAGGGTCAAATTTCGTTTGAACGCCATTGTTCCCACACTCCTCAATTGCGATAGCGATAATTTTTAAGGATAGCAAACAGGGAACTTTTTGCAACTTCAAGCCGCTTATACTGTGCCAGTTTTAGCTTCGTACTGCCGACAACCTTCACAAGGACCCGGGGGATTAACCGCACAACGCAAGTGGGGGGAATAGGCATTAAAACGACAACTAAGATCACCGATAAAGGCCGGTTTATTTTCTGTCCCTGGAGGGATTGACAAAAAATCACTGGCAATCACCGTGCTGTATTCGTGACGATAGCGAATCCCTCTCAAACGGTTGCTTAATCTCTGTTGGGATCGGTTAATTAACCAGAGACTAAGCAGAGAGGGAAAGAGAGCGAGGATAAAAACAAAGGTTATCCTGATCACGATTTCAGTTTAGGCGATCGCCAGTGTTGCTAACTTATTATTAAGGCTGGCGCTAGAAATTAGGCCATAACTAGGGAAGACTTAAGGGGTTCTTCCTTTTTGCTTTCATAAACTGCCCCAGAACTGGGGAATCCTCTGGTTAGTTCCCGGACTTTAATCTCACCTGCTTGCAGGGATTTGGTCAAAATTTCCATGGCAACCACGGGTTTACCGGCACCACAGAAGAATAAATCGGCGGCGAAATAGCCGTGTTCAGGCCAGGTGTGGATCGCGATATGAGATTCAGCTAAAGTCGCCGTCGCGGTAACTCCGTGGGGACTGAACTGGTGGACACACAAATCGATCAGCGTTGCTTCTCCTGCCGTAATTCCATCGAGGATAGCGCGACGAATGCGCTCGGGATCGTTGAGGAGGTCAGCAGGTACTTGCCAAGCATCGACAATCAAATGGGTTCCCAGTTTGGTCATTTTTTTTTCAATACTCCCTATCGAAAAACCTTCACAGATTTACGAGTATAACACAATTTTCTAACTTGTGCAAAAAAGATCCGGTTTTTTTCGGGTACTTTCTCTAAAAACTGAGACGGTGTGGGGTGTGGGGTGTGGGGAAAAGCGCAAGGGACTAATTTTATCTAGGAGGGGGGACAGGATTAGTGGGGACGGTGGGACTAGGAGAAGCGGCAGGAATGGGGGGATTTTCTGGTTTACGGACTTGGGGGACGGGTAACAGATAGAAAAGTAGGGCGCAAGCGACAAGACTGCCTAATCCTGCCAAAAAAGGCACTGTTCGACTGGCCACCGATTCATTCACCTTATGGTAGCGACGGGAAACTGGCTGTAATTTCAGGGTTAGGTCGGGTAAAGTGCGAGTATCGGCAAAAAATTGGTCAATCGCTTCTATTAAATCGAATAACTGCACGGTACTGATTTCTATCTTCACCGGACTTTCTGGGATATTCAAGTCCGTTGATGGATACCAGACCAGACGATGGAGATTCTGGTCAATCTTTTCTAGGTACACATGATCTGGTTCATGGACGGGATCTTGGGGATGACGAACACCACTCAAAAATTCTTGGGCATACTGACTGACCGCTTGTACCAAATTTTCCAAGAAAACCCGACCACCTTGCAGGACTTTATTGGCCCCGATTAACCGACATTCTACGTTAGTCAAAATTGAGAGTAAGGGTCGGCTATCCCCGGGGTTAGCTCGGGCGAAATCATCGCCGAAACCATCGAGAATCAGGGTACAATTGGGCAAGCTATACTGTCTTCTCATTTCTACACGATCTCCCCATCAAATAAACTAATCCAAAACCGCTGCATTCCCGTCGTACCAGTACAAAATAATAACCGATCGAGAAGGGATAAAGCCAGTTCATTTAAAGCATTTTCATCGGCTAGATAAACCGATACTTTGGCCCGACGGGGGTTCATGCGACTGCGAAAATTGGAGCGAAATCTTTCTAGGTATTCTGATAAAAGAAAATTATTATCCACGGGTAAACCTTTTGATTCCATCTGTTGCCGCGCTAACAGTAATTGTCGGATGGATATAGCTAGGGGTTTGGCCCGATAACTGGCAATGATAACTAAAGCTTTTGCTTGGTCAAGGGTGAGACGGTCGAGGGTGTAGGAAATTCGCCAGGGATTAGTACAGCGTAAGCGCCAGAAAATAATCCGGTTTTTGACAATTTTATCGAGTCCTAGTTCTTTACAGAGGGCTAACAGGGCCTCCCCGGCACCGACTTCTAAGGATTCCAACGCTAACAGCATTAAATCGATATGCTGTTGGAGATGTAGGGCGCATTGCTGACTGGCAATCGGAAAATCGGGTAAAACACTTAAAATAATCGGTTTTTCTGGGGCTGATGTTGTAGATTCGGGCGTTAGGCTAGTAGAGGTCATGATATAGGAGAACTAAAACACAAGGGCGATCGAGTCAGGGTATTGTAAATTGTATTGTATATATAAGTAGGTAGGTGTTAAAAGTTCTCAGATCCCCCCGCCTATCGGCACCCCCCTTATCAAGGGGGGCAGGGGGGATCAGAGGCAAAATCTATCTTCAATTTAATTATAACTACTTACTTAGCTGTCCCCCATTTTACGAGACACGGAAACCGAATGGATCTGAAATCACTGATTCGCGATATTCCCGACTTTCCCAAACCGGGTATTGTCTTCCGCGATATTACTACCCTACTCAATCATCCCCAAGGATTACGTTACACGATCGATACCCTAACGGCAAAGTGTCGCGATTACGGTTTATCCCCCGATTACATTGTCGGTATGGAATCGCGGGGTTTTCTCTTTGGTGTTCCTTTAGCATACCAATTAGAAGCGGGATTTATTCCCGTCCGGAAACCGGGCAAATTACCCGCCGCCGTTCACAGTATCGAGTATGATTTGGAATACGGAAGCGATAGCCTGGAAATTCATCAGGACGCGGTGGCATCCCATCATAAAGTCCTAATTGTCGATGATTTAATCGCGACGGGAGGGACGGCGAAAGCGACGGCCGATTTATTAGAAAAAATTGGTTGTGAGGTGTTAGGATTTGCCTTTATCATCGAGTTAATCGACCTCGGTGGTCGGGAAAAATTACCCGATTTACCAATTATTACCATTATCGATTATTAGGTTTTTTTAAGTACCCAAGCAGAATTAATTACACATTTTGCTAACACTCTTGCAAGAGTGCCTATCTCAAAAATGGCAATTAATTCTGCGCGACTATTCATCTCCTGTCTCCTGAATTGGAGTCCCCACTAGGAAATTAACTTGGCACGATTACTTATGACGGCGACTGATGATAATTATAAGGATGCAACCGCTCGATCGAGTGCTAATGGGTTACAATCTCTCCTAACTAGCGAAACTTTTTTGTATATTGTCAAGCGTGTTCTCCAGGGTTTATTGACTCTGTTGTTGGCCTCGGCTTTGAGTTTCGCTATTATCCAATTAACCCCCGGCGGTTTTCTGGCTTTGCTTGACCTGAATCCCAAGATTAGTCAGGAAACTAAAGAACAATATATTGCCCTTTTTGGTTTAAAAGACCCGCCGATTGTCCAGTATTTTAAATGGTTGTGGCAAGTGGTAACTCAGTTTAATTTTGGTCTGAGTTTTACCTATTTTCGTCCCGTGTCTTCCCTATTATTAGAGAGAATTCCAGCGACGTTATTAATGTCTTTGACTTCCATAATTTTAACCTGGGCAATTGCGATTCCCTTGGGTATTGTCAGCGCCGTCAAACAAAACCAATTTATCGATAAATTTTTTCGAGTTATCAGTTATCTTGGTCAAGGTTTCCCCAGTTTTATCACTGCCCTTTTACTGCTAATTCTCGCCCAAAATGTCTCGCCGCTTTTACCGGTGGGTGATATGACCAGTATTAACTATTCGGAATATTCCCCTATTGGTAAAGTTCTAGATATCGCTTGGCATATGATTTTACCAACTATTGCCCTGACAGTTACCAGTTTTGCTGGATTACAAAGATTGATGCGGGGACAATTGTTAGATGTTCTTCGACAGGATTATATTCAAACCGCCAGGGCGAAAGGTTTACCGGAAAATAAAGTTATCTATGTCCACGCTTTACGCAATGCTATTAATCCCCTGATAACTCTTTTGGGCTTTGAATTTTCTAGTTTGTTAAGTGGGGCATTTATTGCCGAATTTTTCTTTAACTGGCCCGGATTAGGTCGTTTAATTTTGCAAGCTGTGACGGCCAAAGATTTATATTTAGTTATGGGCAGTTTAATGATGGGTGCTACTATGTTGATTATCGGTAATCTTCTGGCTGATTTACTTCTCAAAGCTGTAGATCCTAGAATTAAATTGGAGGATTTAAAGTAGGGGGAATGGTGTTGGGTTTCATGCTTCAACCCAACCTACGTTCTTTTTTCTTTTTCACTTTTTACTTAACAAACTATGTTAGCAACTACACATTATTTACTCAGGTCAAAACAAGACGGACAATATCTAGTGGCGCGTCTGAGAAAAGGTGAAAGCGAAACTCCAGCTAGTTATCTGCTTCTGTTTAAAGAATCCTACGATGCTTTAAGTTATATCAATACCCATGCTCAGGATTTGGCCAATAATTTTTCTGTGGAAACTCTCTCAGGAACACAATTAAAGGGACTGATGCAGCGATGGGGATTTGCAGGAATTGGTTTAGTTAGTGAACCTTTGGAACCACAAGTGCAGTTTTTAGCCTACGAAAAAGGATTTAATCTCTAAACTATGAAAAGATTGTTAATCACGGGAGTTAGTGGGTTTTTAGGTTGGCATATTTATCAAAAAACTCGCTCATCTTGGGCAAGTTTTGGTACATACCTTAATCACAATGTCAATAGTAATGACCCAAATTTAATTAAAATTAATTTAACAGACTTAGTCGCAGTTAAAGAACTTTTTCAACAGATTAAACCCGATGCGGTAATTCATGGGGCTGCCCAATCAAAACCGAATCTCTGTCAAGAATTTCCCCAAGCATCCGAGGCAATTAATCTGACAGCTTCCCTAGAAATTGCCCGTTTATGTAGTCAATATCAAATACCCCTAGTTTTTCCCTCTACTGATTTAGTTTTTGATGGTAAAAATGCCCCCTATTCCGAAAATGATCCCGTTTCTCCAGTCAGTATCTATGGTGAGCAAAAAGTAGCGGCAGAAAAGGGTATTTTAGCAATATATCCTCGGGCAGCCATTTGTCGAATGCCTTTGATGTTTGGTTCCCCTTCTCCCAGTGCTAATAGTTTTCTGCAACCCTTTTTAAAAACCCTGCAAGAGGGAAAAGAATTATCTCTATTTACCGATGAATATCGGACGGCTGTTGGGGTTAATAGTGCGGTGAATGGTTTACTTTTGGCATTAGAAAAAGTGCAAGGGATCATTCATCTGGGGGGTAAAGAAAGAGTTTCTCGTTATCAATTTGGTTTACTAATGGCGGCAGTTTTTAACCTTCCCGGAGAACAAATAAAACCCTGTTTACAGTGCGATGTTCCCATGAGTGCGCCGCGTCCGCAGGATGTTTCTCTTGATAGTTCTCTTGCTTTTTCTTTAGGTTATCAACCATTAAATATTAAAACCGAATTAGAGGCAATTAGAGATGAAATTACCTGAACAAAAGCGGACTATATTAATCATCTTACTCCTTTTTTTTACCGCTATTCTCATGGCCAATTATTTCGAGGTAGGGATGACGGGAGTGTTGGCTTTTTTCGTTGCCTATCTTTCTAAAGGATTGCGAAAAGTTAAGTAAAAAATTAATTGTTTCAATCAACAATCTCGAATTCTATTGACTGCTCTTGGGCAAAATTATAGGTAAAATGATCGATAATATTAGTATCGCTCAATTCAAGATTATAAAAATCAATTGCCGGTTGATCAAAAAGTGGGCCAGCGTGCCAAGTTCCCACCTCTAATTTAATAAAACAGTCCCCAGGGATGCGAAAAACCTTTAATTTTTCTAAATCCGGTTGAGGATGAGGACTAGGGGGGGCCACTCCTAAAAACCACTCTTGTCCCCCCAAAGAACCAAGACATTGGGTACATTGACTATGACGAGTAATTCGCTTAAATTTACGTCCGCGAGTCTGTAAACGCATAATATAAAAGCGTGGCACACCGTTCTTTAAATGCAGTTGTGCATCGCTTTCATCAAACGGTTTTCCGTCATGACTAGGTATTATTAATTGACCGTAGGGACGGAAACTCTCGGCAGTAATTAGTTGTGCTGACAGGGGACGAACGATAATCGAATTACTCATAAAAATTACTGCTGACTAACAGTTATAGCTGTACCATCTCGGAGAGAAAGAATATTATTAATAGCAATTCTTTCCCCGGCATTTACTCCAGAAATAACCTGATAAGCTTGCCCTTGAATTGTGCCGACTTGAATTGGTTTTTGTCTGACCACTAAACGCTCCTCGGCGTTTTCTTGACCTTCTTTAGCCTTTTCTTTTTCGGCGACAAAAACAAAATTTTGCGCCCCGATGCTAGTCACTGCTGTGGTGGGAATTAATACCCCCGGTTTTTGATCCCAAATTAACCGCGTCCGCACATATTGGTTATTGCGAAGACTGCCATCATTAGTAAAGGCAAATTTCACTAAAACCGATTGGGTAGCTTGGGAAACGGTGGGAGAAATAAAAGTTACTTGACCGCGAACCCCGGCACTGCCATCGGGATTAATAATTTCCACGGGCAACCCAACACGCAGACGCGGTTGTAATTCCACGGGAATCTGCACATTTAGTTCCAAAGTTTTATTATTAGTCAACGAGGTTAATTCTTCACCCAGGGAGATAATATCGCCGACTTTTCTTTGATTAAAATCGCCGACAAAACCATCAATCGGGGCGGTAATAGTGTTAAAAACTAAATTCTGACGCGTCGCCCCTAATTGCCCCTCGGCACTGGCTACCGCCGCTTGACGACTGTTCACTGTTGCCGCTGCCGCCGCCACCTGTTGCCGTGAGGCTAATTCGTTTTGAATAGCGATATTTAATGCTTCTTTGTTTGCCTGTAAAGTAGCTCTAGCCGCCGTCACCTGTTGACGGGCCGCATCACGATTTTTAGACCGGGCCTCTACTTCCGCCCTGGCGGCCTGAATGTCGCGGCGGCGGTCATCTAAGTCCTGTTGGGGCTGTGCGCCTTGTTTAACCAGAAATTCGGCTCTTGTTAGGTTTTTTTCCGCCAAATCTAAATTGGCTCGCGCTCTCTGTAAATCGGCTTCGGCGGCGCTCAAGGTGGCGATCTGACTTTTAACATTGGCTTCGGCATTAGCCACATTAGCCCGATTCTGAGCAATTTGGGCTTTATTTGCGGCCGCTTGCGCTTGTCTTTGCCTTAAATCCGCTTCAGACCCGTTGAGGTTCGCTTTGGCCGAATTTACCTGGCCGATACTGGCGTTCACCTGCTGCTGTTGTTGTTCGGGATCTAATTCGGCGATTTTTTGTCCCTGAGTTACCTGATCGCCAGATTTAACGAAAATAGTGCGAATCCGACCGGTAATCTGAGGGGAGACGCTAACACGCTCTTGGGCGATCAAAGTCCCCACAAATTCGCTACTTTGCACTAACTTGTCGGTGCCGAGGGTTTGCAGTTTGACGGGAACAGCCGCCGGTCCGGTGGCCTGGGGGGTTTGGGTGGCGCAACCGGCGACAATTAGGGAAACGGCGATCGACGAACCGATCGCTCTCGATACGTTAACGGATCGTTTAATCATTGTTAAATTTAGGGGTTTTTAGCGGAAAAAGTGCTAGTAAATCGGAAAAAAGGGAAGATGAGGAGAGAAGCTTTTCCTTAAATTTTATTCTAGAGAATTTATCGCCGTGATCGCTGTTTGTCTTTGATCCAAGCTAACAATATTACAGGTAACTAATCTTTGGGCGAGGGTAGTGTATTCTAGGCGACCACCGGCGATCTGATATTCGTCCCGGGGCGCCGGTAGATGACCGACGGGAGCATTGAGGGTATAGTTAAGATTTTCTTTAAAAATAATCCAATCACCATCTTTACGCCAACCGATACGATCGCCAAAAGTTTGAAAATTTTCGATCGCCACTAAGCGCCCCGGTCGATTACCTGTCTCAATAAAAATACGAAATTGGGTACTGAAACTAAAACGTCCCCCAGAAGCTTCTTTCCAGAGTTGATCCATCTTTTGCAGATCCCAACAGGCCAATTTTTGCAGGTCTTCCATGGTAAACCAGCCCTGTAATTCCCGTCCGGTCGCTTTCAGCATTAAATTACGGGTTTCATCGTTAGCTTGTCGCCAATTTTGTTGAGCGAGGAAATTTTTCAGGCGAGTGTAATTAATGCCCGTGGTCGGTGATACCATTTCCCCAGAGGTGGTAGTCTGGGCAACGATCGCCGGCAAGGGATTGAGAAATAAAGCGATCGCGAGAGTGATCTGACAGAAGGAAAAATTAATTCTCATAAACCCTATTTATTAACCTGATGCAAAGAAATCCTAGAATAGCATAGACGAAATTTGCCGTTTTTACCGCCTCCTTAACTCCTATGGCTTTCACTTGGCTCCGACACCACATTTTGGGATTGCAAGACTGGCAACCGGAAGAATACCAAACCCTGCTACAAACGGCCTCTAGTTTTCGTGAAGTTCTTTCGCGACGTACCAAGAAAGTGCCGGCCTTACAAGGTCAAGTGGTGACAAATCTTTTTTTTGAACCTTCCACCCGCACCCGTAGTAGTTTTGAACTAGCGGCGAAACGTCTTTCGGCCGATGTTCTTAATTTTGCCCCGGGTAGTTCCAGTTTGACTAAGGGGGAAACGATTCTCGATACCGCTTTAACCTATGTGGCCATGGGTACGGATATTTTTGTTATCCGACATCAACAGTCGGGAGTTCCCGATTTAATTGCCGCAGAAATGGATCGTTTGCAGTCGGGGGTCAGTATTCTTAATGCTGGGGACGGTCAACACGAACACCCCTCCCAGGGACTTTTAGACCTGTTTACGATTTGTTGTCTATTAGATGATGAAAATCCCCGTTTAGAACTTTTAGAGGGCAAAAAAATCGCTATTGTTGGGGATATACTCCATTCTCGTGTGGCTCGTTCCAATATCTGGAGTTTAACTACGGCAGGGGCGGAAGTACATTTGTCCGCACCCCCTACCCTACTGCCGAAATATTTTGGGGAATTGTGCGATCGCATATTTCTCCACTGGGATTTAGAACCAGCTTTAGAAAAGGCCGATTTTGTGATGACCCTGCGACTGCAAAAAGAACGAATGACTGCCAATCTTTTGCCCAGTTTACGCGAATATCATCAAAGTTTTGGCATTACTCGTCCTCGTTTGCAATCCTGTCAACCGGGGGTGAAGGTACTTCATCCAGGTCCTGTGAATCGGGGAGTGGAAATTAGTTCCGATTTAATGGACGATCCCGATTTTAGTCTGATTTCCCAACAAGTTACCAGTGGTGTCGCTGTCAGAATGGCTTTGTTATACCTGATCGGTAATCTTCGCGGCGATCGGTAAAAGTTTCTCAGGGATTTGCTCTTTTAGTCTGGTTTCATTGAAACAATCCTAAAGTTTCTATCAAGGTAAATATCATACTTTCTTCCTCCCTCACACACAGCATCTTCTGCTTCAAATAGGTTAGTCTCAACATCAAATTTCATCGCTTTAGGATTCCTACAACCCTGTTTTAGCAAAGCATCAGTCAACCGTGATTTCTCTTCTGGAGTCAAAGCTCGATAATCACTACTATTAGCTTGACCTGCATAGATTGACATCCCCATAATACTAAGGGATAGTAAGCTTATGATCGATTTGGTCTTCATTTTTTCAATTTCCTGAATACAATAAAAACATCATGGCAAGGGTTTTAAACCCAAATTTTCGGTAATTAGTTCGGCACGATTACCGATCAACTATATCTTAGGGGAAGCATACCTAGATTGCAATAAGTATAAATACTCAAGCTATCCCTAGGGCTTTTCTAGAAACTTTGACCGATACCGAATTCCGTTCTCAAGGGACTAGATATGGCAACCTACTCCTTTCTTTTTTAACTAGGGTTGGCTGAATAAATCTAAGGCTCTTCCGAACTTGTCATGTAAAATTAAATAAAAAACAGACAATTATTGCTAACCAATAAAACAATAATTTATCTTTAAAAGTTCACTATGCTTGCAATACAGCAATTTATTGGTTAAAATATAGACAGCCAAGACCAGAAATTTTAGACACAAGCTATACTTATGCCATCAAATCCACAATTAAAGTTAATGACCGAGCTACTTCACCTAGAAGAAGTTGTAGTTACCAATTATCAAATTATTACCGATATGGCAATTGTTTTACATTTAGAAAATATGTCAAGAGAAAGCCAGTGCATTCATTGTGGAAGTAAAACGGAAAAAGTTCATTAAAACAATGAATTAACAATCCGAGATTTACCCTTTGGAGAACAGGCATTATATCTGAGAATCAATCGTCGTCAGATGAGATGGGAGAAATGTGGGAAAAAATTCACAGAAGAACTAAATTATTTGCCGAAGAAAAGAACCTACATAGACAGATTTAGAAAAAAAATAGTGACCGAATTCCTGAATAGTGATCTCAAAAATACGGCAGAAAGAAATGGGGTAAGCGAACGAGAAATAGAAACGATGCTCAAAGACTTAGGAGAAGACTTAATAACCGCAAAACCTCAGGTTCTAAAAAAACTAGGAATAGATGAAATAGCCATGATAAAGGGAAAAGGAAATTACTATGCTGTGTTAGTAAATATAGACCAAGGGAAAATTGTAGGCTTAGTAGAAAAAAGAACAGAAGAAGCATTAACATAATATCTGAAACACTGGGGAGAAGAGGTTTTGAGCCAAATAGAGGAAGTAAGTATAGACCTGTGGATAGGGTATAAAAATGTGGCAGAAAAACTAATGCCTCAAGCTCCAATAGTAGGAGATAGATTCCATGTAATGAAACAAGTAAATAACGAGCTAGATGAAGCCAGAAAGGAGGTAAAAAGAGAGGCAGCCAAGATAAAAATAAGAAAAATAAAGAAAATATCTTAGCAGGAATAGCCAAGAGCAAATATGCCTTGTTAAAGAATGAAGGAGACTTAGTAGAGAAAGAAAAGAAAAAATTGGAAGAAGTATATAAAGTGTCTCCAAAACTTGGGGAAATGCACAAATTAAAAGAGGAATTTAGAGAAGTATTTGAGAAAAATACGGAGGGGAATGAGGGATTATTTGCCTTGAGCGATTGGATAAAAAAGGCGATGGCTTACTTTCCTAAAAGCTGCCAGACAATTCGGCGGTATATTGACGAAATAACTGCCTATTTTGATAACCGAACAACCCAGGGAATAGGGGAAGGAATTAACAATAAACTGAAGGTGATTAAAAGGAGAGGCTATGGATTTATAAACTTTAAAAACTTTAGTCTTAGATGTTTATTAAATTGGCATTTTGCTAGTTAATTTTACATGGTAAGTTCGGAAGAACCTAATTTTTGTTGAAATCCTATGAGTAAGGGTATAATTAAACTAAGAAATCAACATTTTCAGCTAAAGCCATGCAATTAGCCTTAGAACAAATTATCGTCAATCCCGGTCAACAGTTACTTTTAAAAGAGCTTAACTGGCAAAAATTTGAGACAATATTATCAGAATTAGGAGAAAGTCGTGCTTCTCGGTTATCCTACAGTAACGGAATATTAGAAATTATGGTACCTTTACCCGAACATGAAAAAGATAAAGAAATCATTAGTTATATGGTTCAGTTTTTGTTAGAAGTACTCAATATTGATTTTGAACCGTTAGGATCAACAACATTTAAAAACGAGCGGATGAATCAAGCGGTTGAACCTGATGCCTGTTTTTATATTAAAAACTATCAGGCCGTTATTGGCAAAAATAGACTTAATTTAGAAAGTGATCCCCCCCCTGATTTAGTCCTAGAAATTGATATTACTTCCCGTACCTATTTAGATAATTATCGACAGTTAGGTGTTCCCGAACTGTGGCGTTATACTCAAAGTGGCCTACAGATTAATTTATTACAAGAAGGAGAATATATTGAGTCTTTAAGCAGTCCCAATTTTCCTCAGATACCGATTATTGAATTAATTAATCAATTTGTTAAACAAAGTCAACAACTGGGGAGAAGTGAAGCCATTAGAAACTTTAAAAATTGGCTGACGGAAAATATAGATAATAAGTACCTAGGCAAAATTATTTACACATGACGATCATTGCCCCGTAAGGGTTTTAGCTCGATCGGGCAGGTAATTAATTTTGCATGACTACTTAGTGGCTCTTCGTTACTTGTTATGGTTCGATAGGGGGGCATAAATCGACTAAATCCTTATCTGGCAAGAGACTTAATTGATTAGTTCGCTCTAGATAAAAAACAATTGACAAAAATCGCTAAATGCCTTTCTCTATAAGGGTT
>NZ_JADBVE010000305.1:0-4392 GCF_020245285.1 Microcystis sp. M31BS1 | reverse complement strand
ATTTTTTCTGAGAAAACCAATTACAATTCTTCACCTTGATAAAAATCCATCATTGTAGCTATAATCCTTACTGGCAATGGGTTGTAAGCAATGTATTAGTAAAAATTATCAATTGAATGTTAAGAAGTGCGGAAGATGGGTAAGTACCTAGGCAAAATTATTTACACATGACGATCATTGCCCCGTAAGGGTTTTAGCTCGATCGGGCAGGTAATTAATTTTGCATGACTACTTATTAAGTAATAAGTACCTAAGCAAAATTAATTACACATCTAAGCCACTACTCCGTCAGACTTCTGGTGTGAGGAAACAGTGAACTGAAAACTCAAATCCGATCCCTAATAGCTGTCTCCCGTCTCGGAGTCTCCCGTCTCGGAGTCTCCCGTCTCGGAGTCTCCTGTCTCCTGTCTCGACTAGGAAATTAATTTTGCACGACTACTTAGTTGACATCAGATAGACCTTTTTGCTATCTTGTGTTTGTCAACTTTAATGAGTGTCAAAGAATATGCACATAGTCTGTCCTTTAAGCGGTAGTGCTAACCTTGTTTTACGAGAAACTATAGAAGTTAAAGCACTCATTAAACTGTATAGCAGATGGGGTTGGTTTGATATCAGTTCGGAATTTCTTGATTTAGAGACGATTAATTTTTATCATTGTCTAGATTCAGATTTGAAATTTTTTCATCCTCTGGTTACAGGTTCAGAGTCATTTTATCAAGAATTACAGAAGTTCAAATGGTATTATATGGATGATAAAGAAGAATACGATTATGCTTGTAATTTCATCACTAGCGAGGATCGAGTTTTAGAAGTGGGCTGTGGGAAAGGAGCTTTTTCTCAAAAAATAAAAACCTCTAATTATACTGGACTTGAATTTAGCAGTAAAGCTATAGAAATAGCATCTCATGCCAATATAAATGTTCTTAATCAAATTGTAGAAGATTACTGTGTGAGTAACTCAGATAGTTACGATATTGTTTGTTCATTCCAAGTGTTAGAGCATGTGTCTAACCCTAAATCTTTTATAGAATCTTGTTTAAAATGCCTTAAAAAAGGGGGTCTATTGATTATCTCTGTGCCTAGTGATGATTCATTTATTGGCTCTCTCAAAAATAATATTTTAAATATGCCTCCTCATCATGTTACCCATTGGTCTGACAAAGCTTTGCAATATGTAGCTAACTGTTTTTGTCTCAAGCTAATTGATATTCATCATGAAAAATTAGCAGATATTCATAGAAGGCTATATGCTCGTGAACTTGTCATAAAGTCCCTGGACAACTTATTCAAAAATAATCAAAACTATTCTTTAGTAGATATTTCAACTAATTACCAAGTTAAATTAAAAATATCTCAAGTGATAGCATCATTTATTTCTGCTGGACTCACAGATGATAGAATTAAGCCAATTGGTCATTCAGTGACAGTTGTTTACCAGAAATAAAAAAATTTACTTCCGAAGGGTTAAATTGAGATAAATTACGGCTCTTCGGTTTGTGTTATGCAATGGACGGGGGTTATAAGGGATGGAACCCTTATAGACAAAGGCATTTAGCGATTTTTGTCAATTGTTTTTGCTCTAGAGCGAACTAATCAATTAAGTCTCTTGCCAGATAAGGATTTAGTCGATTTATGCCCCCCTATCAAACCATACCAAGTAACGAAGAACCTAAATTACTTACTGGTTACAATTGTTATATTCTGAATATGAGGATAATATGCTTAAAAAATTCCTGAAAAACCTGTTCAGAAAACTAGGGGTTGAAGTCAAGAGATATAATCTTAATACTTCACAAGTGGCTCTGATGGAAAGGTTACTGGAATATCATAAGATAGAGCTAATTTTTGATATGGGTGCTAACTTTAGAATAGTGTTGCAAACTGATAAAATCTTGCTAATTTTGAAAGAAGCGGGCTTTAGAATACATATTCGCAACGTAAACAATACTAACTTATAACCTTTGATTGGAATAAAGTCACAGTCTGAGTTTGATTCACAGCCTAATATTTTGGGTTGGAAAGGTTAAGTTTTATGGCATCGAAATTTAGGGATGAAAGAAATCCAGGCTCTTCGGTTTGTGTTATGCAATGGACGGGGGTTATAAGGAATGGAACCCTTATATAGAAAGGCGTTTAGCGATTTTTGTGAATTATTTTTGTCTAGAGCGAACTAATCAATTAAGTCTCTTGCCAGATAAGGATTTAGTCGATTTATGCCCCCCTATCGAACCATACCAAGTAACGAAGAACCGGCGTTATTTTCAATAATAGCCAATGGCTGCCGACCGTTTCCTCGATCGCCACTTGTGGAAATACCACCGGGATGAGTTAGAATCTGAAAGGAGAATTTTTGAGTAACCATGATCAAATTACGTCTAAAACGCTTTGGTAAAAAACGCGAAGCCAGTTATCGTATCGTTGCGGCCGTTAGCACCAGTCGTCGCGATGGTCGTCCCCTAGAGGAATTAGGATTTTACAATCCCCGCACCGATGAAGTGCGTCTGGATGAGGAAGGAATCATCCGACGCTTACAACAAGGAGCGCAACCGACGGACACCGTGCGCAGCATTCTCACCAAACAGAAAATTTTCGAGAAAATCAATGCCTAGTACCCCCAATTATCTCGAACTGGTGAAATTTATTATCGAGCCGTTTTTGGAAGAGCCGGCCAGTCTGAGATTGGATATCGAGCGCTGTAAGGAAAATGAACGTCTTTGGGTGCGTGTAGCCTTCGATGATGCCGATAAAGGCAAAGTTTACGGCCGGGGAGGACGCAATTTACAGGCGATTAGAACTACCCTAGAAATGGCGGCCGCGAGTGCGGGTCGCTCTCTTTATCTAGAAGTCTATGCGGCCGAAAATGAAGGCGAACAGCGCCGCACCCGTCGTTCTAATGGTAACTTTGAAGGTACGGAAAGAAGACCGAGCAATCGACGACCACCCGCACCCCGGCAGCTCAACAACTAACGAGCGATTTTAGGAAAACAGGGAAGGGGTTTCATCCTCGACCCTCTCCAGTTGCTCTAATTGCTGCCAAACTTTGGCGAGTAGAGTGGTTAATCCGGCTCCTGTTACGGCGGAAATAGTCAAAATCTCGGCATTGGTTATTTTAGCAAACTGCTTTTGATAGTTATCTATCGTTTCCTCGTCCACAGCATCAATTTTGTTGAAAACCAGTATTTGTGATCGCTTTTCTAAGCCTCGACCATAGGCGGCCAATTCTCCCTGGATAATTTGATAATCGGCGATCGGGTCTTCTGCTGTCAAGGAGACAAGATGAATTAACAGGCGTGTGCGTTCGATATGGCGTAAAAATTCATGTCCTAGGCCGATTCCTCGGTGCGCTCCCTCGATTAATCCAGGAATATCGGCGAATACCGTCCCGTCTCCTGTGGGTTTGCGTACCACTCCCAGGTTAGGGATAAGAGTTGTAAAGGGATAATCGGCGATTTTGGGACGAGCAGAGGAAACGGCGGAGATTAGGGTGGATTTTCCCGCATTGGGCAGCCCGATCAGTCCCACTTCTGCTAATAACTTCAATTCTAGGCGTAAATGGCGTTTTTCTCCGTCTAAACCGGGTAAAGCGTATTCAGGCGCGCGATTATTATTGCTTAAAAAGTGGCGGTTGCCTAATCCCCCTTTTCCTCCAGCAGCGACGATTAAAGTCTGTTCGGGAGTGACCAAATCGCCGATAATTTCCTCGCTATCGAGATTGTAAACCACTGTACCACAGGGAACTTTAATAATGCGATCGCTACCGTTGGCCCCGGTGCAGTTGTTCGGGCCGCCCCGTTTACCGTCATCGGCCTTAAAATAGCGACTATACTGGAAATCTAGCAGGGTTTGCAGGTTCTGAGTGGCCACGAAAATCACCGAACCACCTTTTCCCCCATTACCGCCGGCCGGACCGCCGGCGGGGACGTATTTTTCCCGACGGAAAGCGACAATTCCATCACCTCCCTTACCCCCTTCTACTTCTATTTCGGCGCGATCAATAAACTGCATAAGATTAAGTAATTAAAGTGAAAAAATGATCAAGCTCAAAGCTGTTATAGGTTAACATCTTGCCAATTTAAAGCTTCTGCGAATCCCTGAAAATGTTTGACATTGGTAGTAGCGATGACTAGATAACGGCTCGGATATTGTTTTTTTAATAACTGCCAATGAGCAAGAATAATAATATCTACGTCAATACAGGGTAAGCGCATCTTAACAATTCTTGACAAAATCAACTTTATGTGATTTGCTTATCCAGAGAGCGATTCAGGCATATTTGAGGAGAATTGGCCATCTCAATTGTTAAGCAAAAATCGACCAAATGTGAATATTTCGTAACTATTCTGATTGACTGGTATCACTTGAAATGCCCACACAGCAAGCGGTTCACAAAAT
>NZ_JADBVE010000304.1:0-2678 GCF_020245285.1 Microcystis sp. M31BS1 | reverse complement strand
GATTTAGTCGATTTATGCCCCCATATCGAATCATACCAAGTAACGAAGAACCTTTTATTCTTTTTTCCACTTCAATCTAAGAATTGAGAAAAAAGCAAAACCCTCCATTATACCATAAAAAAATTATGCAAGAGGTCTAATAAAATAATCTGAGTTAGATGTAAATTACTTTCCAATGGCGGTTCATCACTCCAAAATTCGCCCGTTGGGAAGATTATCTCATCTTTTCGGGCGGTTTGGCCAGGGGATAGGGGTTGAGTTGTAGTCATGGTTATCTGCTATGAATAATAAGCTGCCCGTGTATTTAAACTGCTTGTTGAGACGGGACAAGGGGCAACAGTAAAGGGATTGGGGAAGATTCAGCTAATCTAAGGATAGGCGGTTAAAATGCGTCTTAGCCTATTATTTGTGTTAATCTCATCTTTACAGATCAAAACCCTCAATCGTCTAAGGAGACAATGGCCGCTAATTCTCGGAATAAATCGCCCCTTTTTCTCGGCTGTTCTGGCAGAATCGCTATTTTTTGCCTCTTGATGTTATTATCGGCGGCAATAGGCTGGTTAATCGGGAAACAGTGGGTTAAACACAGCAATCAACCCCAAACCGTTAAACCCGTTTTTGCCACGGAGGAAAATAACTTTAATTCTGCCACAGATACGGCATGGCAACGGAAAGCCGAGATGAGAAAGCGCCGTCTAGAGTTGGGAATTGATGGTCAGTTTTTTAAAAATCTCGTCAATGAATTGTTTAGCCTTCGCTATGGGGATATCAAAGAGGAAAAACAGAAACAGGAACAAAGAGACATTTTAGCAGCAGAAATCCTTGATCGCTTAGAACGTCTCGATTCTGGCACTAGAGAAGCATTAGGTAGCTACGACGAGCAACAGCGAGAAAAATGGCGAGAACAAGTGAATCAGTTACGCTTAAGCAGTAGAGTCCTTAATTTACTTACTGATACCGCCTTTTTTCAGCTATTTACCGAATTGACAGAAAGACCAAATTTTGATAGCGGTCTAGGTCAACTGTGGAGTGGCTTGGCCTGGAATCAGTTACAATCTTTACAGTCTGGCCTATCTTACCAAGCGCTCGAAAGTTTAGACGCGGGGGGAGAGGAAGTTATCGAGGCAATTCTCAGCGAGGGGCAAGGAAAAGCCTATGCAATAAAATTGCGTTCCAGTAATCGGTTAGACTTAAATTTAGAGGCGGAAGGCGAAGTTTTACTATCTTTCTACTCTCCCACGGGTAATATTACCCTTTTAGACAAGTCTAGCGATCGGCAATGGTCCGGTCAATTACCCGAAGAGGGATTTTATGAATTAGTTATTCTCCCCCAATCTTCTACCCCTGTTCACTTTCGCTTGCAGTTAAAAGTAAGTCAGTGACTTTAACTGTCAGGAGTCGGTCGGCGGCTTTTTTCTCCCCAACCTCCCATCTCCCTACAACCCACACCCTACACCCCACACCCTACACCCCACTTCCCCAACCCCTAATCTGCTTTTTTACTTTTTCCCCATGTCTTTAACTTTCCAAGCTGTTATCGCTAAATTAAATGAATTTTGGTCTGATCGCGGTTGTTTAGTTGCTCAACCCTATGATACCGAAAAAGGTGCAGGAACCATGAGTCCCCACACTTTTTTAAGGGCAATTGGTCCGGAACCTTGGGCCGTTGCCTATGTGGAACCCTGTCGTCGTCCTACGGATGGCCGTTATGGCGAAAATCCCAATCGTTTTCAGCATTACTATCAATATCAAGTCCTAATTAAACCCTCTCCCGATAATATTCAGGATATCTATTTAGACTCCCTGCGGGTGTTAGGAATTAACCCAGAAGATCACGATATTCGCTTCGTGGAAGATAACTGGGAATCTCCCACCCTCGGCGCTTGGGGTGTGGGTTGGGAAGTGTGGTTAGATGGTATGGAGATCACCCAGTTTACCTACTTTCAACAGTGTGGGGGTATCGATTGTCGTCCCGTGGCGATCGAAATTACCTACGGTTTAGAAAGATTGGCCATGTATCTGCAAGATGTAGAGGCAATTAATAAAATTCAATGGAATGAAAATATCCTCTACGGTGATATTTTCCTGCAAAATGAAATCGAACAATGTACCTACAATTTTGAGGCTTCTAATCCTGAGTTATTGTTTAGTTTATTCAGTTTATATGAACAGGAAGCTAAACAATTAATCGATCGCTCTCTGGTGATTCCCAGTCTAGATTATGTTCTTAAATGTTCCCATACTTTTAATTTACTCGATGCTAGAGGTGTGATTGCTGTAGCTGAAAGAACCCGTTATATCGGCAGAATTCGCAATTTAGCTCGACAGGTTGCTCAATTGTATTTACAGCAACGAGAAGCTTTAGGTTTTCCCCTACAAACGGTCTAGCGATCAGTTATTCTAGCAGTCAGCATTTTCAGTAATCAGTTATCAGTTACCAGTTATCAGATGCGAGTTTTCAGTTCACTGTTTACTGTTCACTGATAAAATCTCCCCAACCTCAAACCAGCAACTTTAAACCTCATAAGTCCAAGAACTAAGCTAAAACGCACTTAAACCACCTAAAATAGAAATAGTAACTTGAGAAAAATCCTACTTATGCCAGCCAAAGATTTCCTAGACTTAGAAGAAAAGAAAAACTTACAAAAAGCTCTTAAAGAAGAAGAAAGAGCAGAGGT
>NZ_JADBVE010000303.1:0-29847 GCF_020245285.1 Microcystis sp. M31BS1 | reverse complement strand
GCGTTTACATCCCTATCATGGAAAGTCCCACAAAAAAGACATTCCCACTCGCGGATATTTAACGCCTTTTTCCCGCCAATATTCCCACAACAGGAACATCGCTGAGACGTTGGCTCCCATCGGGAAATTATCCGAAAATCACGCCCATATTTATCAGATTTTGCTGATAGTATATCTCGAAAAGAACGCCATCCTCAGTCTGATATGGCACGGGATAACTTACGATTTTTAACCATTCCTGATGTGTTTAAATCCCCTAAAATTATCGTTTGATTTTCACGAACAACTCTAGGGGATAGTTTATTCAAAAAATCAGTGCGAGTGTCTTTAATCTTTGCGTGGATTTCAGCCACTTGTTTTCTGGCTTTTTCCCGTCGTTTACTTCCTTTCTGTTTTCTAGAAAGGTTTTTCTGTGCCTTTCTTAGTCGTTTTAATCGTTTCTTGAACGGTTTTGGTGCGTTGAACTTTTCCCCTGTTGAAAGAGTCGCAAAGGTAGCAATCCCTAGATCGATCCCTATGGTTTGCTTGTTATCTGGCAAAGTTTCAGGACGAATCTCGACAACGAAACTGAGAAAGTATCGATCTGCTGCGTCTTTAATCAAGGTGACGCTAGAAGGTTTAGAGGGTAATGGACGGCTCCAAACGACTTTAAAATCACCGATTTTTGCCAAAGTAACGTGGTGTTGATTAACGGTAAAACCATTGTCAGTAAATCTTGCCGATTGTTGAGATTTACGTTTTTTAAACTTGGGAGGTTTTACTTTTTTTCCCTTCCTTTCTCCCTGACAAGATGCAAAAAAGTTAGAATAGGCTGTCTCTAAATCTCTCAAAGACTGTTGTAAAGGAATAGAATAAACCTCAGTTAACCACTTTCTTTATTCTGTTTTTTTAGTCTGAGTTAGTCTTTTGGAAAACTCGGTATATTTTGGCTTTTTTTCTCCTTGTTGATAAGTAGTCATGCAAAATTAATTACCTGCCCGATCGAGCTAAAACCCTTACGGGGCAATGATCGTCATGTGTAAATAATTTTGCCTAGGTACTTAGAGTTCTTGGCAGTAAGCTAAGGTATCGTTCCAGACAACACGCACGCACCCGAACAACTGAGACAAAAGCTTTTTTTGTTGGTCTGTTGGGTAAAGGCGATATTGATACCTTGCTTTCATTGTTGGTTTAAAATGTGTCTATCTGTACTCTATTTTAACTAGGTCTATCAATAATGTCAAGTCGGTCAGTAATCAGTAATCAGTAATCAGTGATCAGTGATCAGTAAAAAGACAGTACCGATGCAACAAGTTACACCGTCAAGGATGAAAGTAGTACCTACTTCCCACTTCCCACTTCCCACTTCCCACTTTCAAGTCAGTAGGAAAATTCTATTTAATACTGCACACTTAAAAAATCACATCTGATAACTTACCCACTGATAACTGATAACTGATAACTGATAACTGATAACTGATAACTGATAACTGATAACTGATAACTGAGAGGTGCGCCACTGGAAGTTCTCAGATGCTCTATTAAAGATCAAGAAAAGCCGTCGTTTCACGACGGGTTTTTAACCAAAATTTTCGATAAAAATTGCTGTAGAAAGAGCAATAACTGATATGCTCGATGACCTAAAATTCTATTATGTAGCGCAGACAGAAGTGGAAGATGAAGAAAATATTCCCACGGAACCAAATTCTGAAAGGTGGGATAGCAGTTATTTTAATGGCTAGGTACAGAGTCTTCCTTTTCAGGAGTTAGCAGCTATTATTCAGAGGATAATAACCCATGAGTTTATAATTTATTCCTATAAGAAATGTTGTAAATCTCTGCTCAGAAATAGAATCGGTCGGTGAGTCTGGCGGAAAAATTATCTTAAGTACCTAAGCAAAATTAATTACACATCCAAGCCGTCACCCGTCAGCCAAACGCTTTTTGTTGTGATCAGTAAACAGTGAACTAAAAATTCAAATCTGATCCCTGATAAGTACCTAGGCAAAATTAATTACACATATCTAACCCCCCCTTTGCCTCTTGCCTCTTGCCCTTTGCCTTTCTTCACTAGGAAATTTATTTTGCACGACTACTTAGCTGTCTCGGAGTCCCCCGTCTCCTGTCTCGGAGTCTCCTGTCTCGGAGTCTCGACTAGGAAATTAATTTTGCACGACTACTTATAATACTAAATCCGTTAAGTATAGGTAACATATCAGGATAGGCACTCATGCAAGAGGCAAAAGGGGGAATAGATAATCAGTTTTTAATAACTGGATTTAGGATAATTGCTAATTGTTGGTATTGCTGCATAAGTGCGTAAAAGCTGATAGGATAACGAACGGAAAAAATATAGCTTGTCAAGGTGCAAGAAATCGCTACAATCATTACCAGCAGAGGCGATAGTAACCCCTCGATCATCCACTGGTTAACGAGCGCTAATGATTAGACAAACTTGGTTTTCTCAAGCGGTTTCGAGACAGCGAACCCGTGATTTTCCCGGTCGATCATTGATCGAGCCTCCACGGGCTTTTTTTTGGAGTTGATCGAACCATGTTGCAAGGATGGATTCAAATCGCGCTCACGATCCTGATAATCGTGGCAATCACCCCCTTTTTCGGGCGCTATATGGCTAGGGTGTTCATGGAACGGAGAACCCTACTCGACCCACTGTGCGATCGAGTCGAGAGTCTTCTTTACACCTTCGTCGGGGTGAAAGGGAAAGAGAATATGACCGGCTGGCAGTACGCCCGCGCCGTTCTCTACAGTAACGCAGTAATAGCAATTCTGGTTTTTTCCCTGATTGCGGGCCAAGGAGTCCTTCCCCTCAACCCGACGGGGATCCCCGCCCCCACTTGGGACACCACGCTACATACGACGATTTCCTTTATCACCAACACCGACCAACAGCATTATTCCGGAGAAACCACCCTCAGCTACGGGAGTCAGATCTGGGGACTCGGCTACCAAATGTTCACCTCGGCCGGAACCGGTCTAGCGGTGGGGATCGCCTTTATTCGGGGACTGACGGGGCGACCGTTGGGCAATTTCTACGTCGATCTGATCCGAGCGATCACCCGTATCCTCTTACCGCTCTCGATCGTGGGAGCAATTGCCCTGATCATCGCCGGAGTCCCAGAAACCCTCGCCGGCCCGGCGATCTTGCCGACGCTAGAAAACCCCAACCTGAGTCAGGCGATCGCCCGTGGTCCAGTGGCCCACTTCGAGATCATTAAGGAATTGGGAGAAAACGGCGGCGGCTTTTTTGCCAGCAACTCGGCCCACCCCTTTGAAAACCCGAACGGATTCGTCAATCTGGTGCAGTTGGTGGCGATTCTCTCGATTCCCACCTCCCTGATCTATACCTACGGTATTTTCGCCGATAATCTCAAGCAAGCTCGGTTAATCTATCTAATTCCCCTCGGTATCTTCATCGGCTTTACGATCATCACCGCAATCGGGGAATATAACGGCAACCAGGCGGTTAACTCCCTGCTGGGGGTCGATCGAGCGGTTAACTTCGAGGGGAAAGAAGTACGCTTCGGTTGGGCGCAATCGGCCCTGTACGCGGTAACTACCACAGCCACCATGTGCGGTGCGGTGATCGCCATGCACGATTCCTTGATGCCGAACGGCGGCTTCGCCACCCTCTCGAATCTCTTCCTGCAAATCGTTTTCGGCGGTCAGGGAACTGGCACCGCCTACCTGTTTGCCTATCTAATCCTCGCGGTATTCGTCACCGGGTTGATGGTGGGACGAACCCCGGAATTCCTCGGGCGCAAAATTGAGAAACGGGAAGTGGTGTTAGCGAGTTTTTTAATTCTGCTGGTTCACCCGATCGCCATCCTCATCCCTGGAGCGATCGCTCTTGCCTTTCCTGACTTTCAGGGCATCAGTAACCCCGGCTTTCACGGATTATCTCAAGTTATCTACGAGTACGCTTCCGCCGCCGCCAATAACGGATCGGGCTTCGAGGGACTGGGGGACTCCCAACCCGCACCGCTCGCGATCGCGGCTGGGGCGAAACCGACGATGACCGCTCTCTGGTGGAATCTCAGCGCCTGCTTCAGTTTATTGGCCGGACGGTATATCCCGATCGCTGCCCTGCTCTTGTTAGCCGATGGGATGTCCCGCAAACAACCAGTTCCCGCCACCACCGGAACCCTCCGCACCGATACCGGACTCTTTACCGGCGTGACGGCGGGGGTGATTTTAATTCTCGGTGCGCTGACTTTCTTGCCGATATTGGCCTTCGGTCCGATCGCGGAAGCCTTTCAAATCACCCGGATGATCGGCTAGGAGTTTAGATAATTTATGAGAACGAACAAAGGAAATTCCAAATCCCCCCGACCGTTGCGAGTGCCGAGAGGTCGCCGGGACGACCGGCGCCATACCCCCAAGGTAAACCGGACCGGTCTCTATCAAAGCGCGATCCGGCAGTCCTTTCTCAAACTCGACCCGCGCATCGCCGTGCGTAACCCTGTCCTATTCGTGGTCTGGTTGGGAACGATCGTCACGGCCCTGGTGACGATCGACCCGTATCTATTCGGCACGATCGCTGGGGAGAAGGGACAACAACGGCTACTTAACGGCATCATCACCCTGATCCTCTTCTTAACCGTGCTGTTTGCCAACTTCGCCGAGGCGATCGCCGAGGGACGGGGAAAAGCCCAGGCCGATGCCCTGCGATCGACCCGCAGCGACACGATCGCCCGAAAAATCCTGGCCGACGGTTCGATCGAGTCGGTCAGTTCCACGGCCTTGGGTCGGGGCGATCGGGTAAAACTGCTGGCTGGGGACGTGATTCCCGCCGACGGGGAAGTGATCGAGGGAATCGGTTCGGTGGATGAATCGGCGATCACCGGAGAATCGGCCCCGGTCCTCAAACAACCCGGCACCGACATCGCCAGTTCCGTCACCGGTGGTACGCGGCTTCTCTCGGACGAGTTGACAGTGCGGATCACCCAAGACCCCGGCCAGGGTTTTATCGATCGCATGATCTCCCTGGTGGAAGGGGCCGAGCGCACGAAAACCCCCAACGAGATCGCGCTGACGGTACTTCTAGCCGTGTTAACCCAAGTCTTTTTAATTGTCGTCGCCACGATTCCGCCGATTGGGAACTATATCGCTGGTTTTCTGGAAACGAGCCTCAGTCCTGCGGTGGCGAATACCTTTCGGGCCGGCTCCAGTATCGCCATCTTGATCTCCCTCCTCGTCGCCCTCATTCCCACGACGATCGGCGGTTTATTGAGTGCGATCGGCATCGCTGGGATGGATCGTGTGGCTCAGTTTAATGTCATCGCCACCTCTGGACGCGCCGTGGAAGCCTGCGGTGACGTAAATACCCTCCTTCTCGACAAAACGGGAACAATCACCCTCGGCAACCGGCTGGCTGACGAATTTATCCCCGCCAACGGTCATAACCTCGAGGAATTAGCCCAGGTCTGTCTAGCGGCCAGCCTTTTCGACGAAACCCCGGAAGGACGCTCGATCGTTACCTTAGCCCGGAATTTGGGCGCAAACCCCGATATCGATGGCCAACCCGGTGAGGCAATCCCATTCTCGGCTCGTACCCGCATGAGCGGCACCGATAGGGACGGGGAGGAATACCGCAAGGGGGCCGTAGAAGCGATTAAAGGTTTCGTCCGTTCTAGGGGTGGTTCCGTTCCCGCCAGCCTCGATCAGGCACAGGAAAGGGTTTCCCGTTTGGGGGGAACTCCCCTGGCCGTCTGTCGGGGTAACGATATCTACGGGGTGATCTATCTCAAAGATATAGTGAAACCAGGATTAAAAGAGCGTTTCGACCAATTACGGCGCATGGGTGTGAAAACGATCATGCTCACCGGCGACAACCAGATCACGGCCTCGGTGATCGCGGCGGAGGCGGGGGTGGATGATTTTATCGCCGAGGCTACCCCGGAAGATAAGATCGAGGTGATCCGTCGCGAGCAATCCCAGGGCAAGTTAGTTGCCATGACGGGGGACGGCACTAACGACGCACCGGCACTGGCCCAGGCTAATGTCGGTGTGGCGATGAACTCTGGAACCCAAGCGGCGAAGGAGGCGGCTAATATGGTGGATCTCGATTCCGACCCGACCAAGCTGATCGATTTAGTGACCATCGGCAAACAGTTATTAATTACCCGCGGCGCCCTGACCACGTTTTCGGTAGCTAACGATATTGCTAAGTATTTCGCCATTATCCCGACGATTTTCGCCGCTGCCGGGATCGGTGCTTTAAACATTATGGGTTTGAAAAGCGCTCAATCGGCGATCGTCTCAGCCCTGATCTACAATGCCCTGATTATCCCCGTTTTGATTCCCCTAGCACTTAAAGGCGTTCAATTTCGCCCGCTCACCGCCGACCAACTATTGCGGCGCAATATCCTCATCTACGGCGTGGGAGGCGTGATCGCGCCGTTTATTGCTATTAAGATTATTGATGAGATAATTTCAGCGATCGGGTTGAGGTAATGGGAAAATCGGCAATATTTAAGCCTAGTTTATTCGGATTGAAGCACTCGAATCGGGATTTTAGCCAAAAAGAAACATGGGGGAAAAATCAATTTAATTCCTCATTTCCAGCTTCTTTGTGCGCTTACTTGGATTGGAAAGGAATGAAAAATATATATCTGAAACTCGATGAAAATTTAAAAATTCAACCGGCGGAGTTAAGTACACAAGAGTTATACGGTTTAGCTCCCGATTCCGATAATTTATTTTATGCTTTCGAGAGTCAATTTAGAGGAGGGAGCAAAATGATCACAATCGATTTATTTGCTGGTTGTGGTGGTTTATCTTTAGGTTTCCAGAAAGCGGGGTTTACTATTGTGGCTGCATTTGATAATTGGATACCTGCTATAGATGTCTATAGCAATAACTTTAGTCATCCGATATTTAATGTCGATTTGTCTAGAGAATCTAATCAAGAAATATTGGCTCAATATAATCCTGAGATTATTGTCGGCAGCCCTCCTTGTCAAGACTTTTCTAGTGCCGGTAAGAGAAACGAGGGTTTAGGACGAGCGAATCTAACGCTCACATTCGCTGAAATTGTCACTAGAGTAAGTCCCCAATGGTTCGTTATGGAAAATGTGGATAGAATTGAGAAAAGTAAAATACTCACTCAGGCAAAACAAATTTTTAAAAGTCATGGTTATGGTTTAACTGGAAAAGTTATTAATTCTTGTTACTGCGGAGTTCCTCAAACTAGAAAAAGATATTTTCTGATCGGTAAAATGAACGAAGAAGATGATTTTTTGATCGATGAAATCAATAACAATTTATCAAGTCAACCTCTGACTGTATTTGACTATATGGGCAAAGAATTAGATATAGAATACTATTATAGACATCCTAGAAGCTATCAAAGAAGGGCGATATTCAGTATTTATGAACCTAGCCCTACTATTCGAGGAGTAAATCGACCAGTTCCCAAAACCTATCGACAACATCCCGGGGATGCTTGTCATCTTAAGGAAAAATTAAGACCGTTAACAACAATCGAGCGAAGCTATATTCAAACTTTTCCTAAAGACTTTATTTTTGCTGGAACAAAATCTAATCTAGAACAAATGATTGGCAATGCTGTCCCTGTTAATTTGGCCAGATATGTGGGCCAATGTATTCTTAACTATGAATTGAAAAAGGGGAAAAAGACAACCTATTGACAACTATAGCTAAGTAAGTGGTTATAATTAAATTGAAAATAGATTTTGTCTTTGATCCCCCCTTAATCCCCCCTTGATAAGGGGGTGTCGATCCCCCCTTAATCCCCCCTTGATAAGGGGGGTGTCTGATAATTTTTAACGCCTACCTACTTATTTTCTTGATTTACTGGCAAAAACAAATCTCCAAAAAACTCTAATTCTTATGAAAGCATCCCTTAGAAAATACCGATTTTTCTGGTATATTTTCTTAAATTTCTGTCTAACAATTCTTTTCTCCTCCATCGTTCAAGCTTCTACGGGAAGCACTATAAATAGGGGGCAATCCTTCGCATTAACCCTTTTAGGATTAGTCGCTTTTGCTTTATTTATCTACCTATTCCTTGTCATCTTTGTACCGGAGAGGTTTTAAGAGATTTCTGGCACAATTAATTTTTGAGAGTTCAAAAATGGGAAAAAGCAGAAAATCTCTAAATAGACTCTTTCATTGATTGTTGTTTATTCTTAATTCTCCTGACTCCTGACTCCTGACTCCTAACCCCACCAACAAACTTTTTGCCGCAAACCCGACTTAAGAGGTCTAATCATGAGTTTTGCACGCGAGGCCGGTAGAGCCATCCGTTCTACCCTAGTTCTCTGGGTGATCACTGCGCTGATCTATCCTTTCTCGATGATCGCCATCGGTCAAATTCTTTTTCCCTGGCAAGCAAACGGGAGTTTAATTACCAATAATCAAGGTCAAGTGGTGGGTTCGGCTCTAATTGGGCAACCTTTCACCAGCGATCGCTATTTCAATAGTCGTCCAAGTACCACCGCCTACAGTACGGCCGCTCCGAAAAACGATCCTAACAAAGTCCTGCAAACCGGAGTTTCGGGAGCGAGTAACCTGGCCCCTAGTAACCCCGCATTGATTGATCGCATTAAAGGAAAACCCGATTCCGACATGAAAAAAGCACTGGAGGGGGAGATTCCCCGATTAGAGAAAGCGGCAATTAAACCCACCGCAGATCTAGTATATACCTCCGGTTCCGGTCTCGATCCCCATATCACCCCAGAGGCCGCCAGGTCGCAGATCGAGCGGGTGGCGCGCTCGCGGGGATTACCGACGAATCAAGTGGAGATCCTCGTTATCAAAAACACCGACGAGCGCTTTCTCGGCATCTTCGGCGAACCGGGGGTTAACCTGCTGAAACTGAATTTGGCTCTAGATGCGATCGCAAATTCCCGCGCAAATTCCCGATAGGGTTTCTGATGCTAAATCCTGTTTAAAAGGTATAGGAAAGTGGCAAGAGGGCTCTTCTGGTTTCTGTGTGGAAACGAGGTCTATACTGATAGTTTATTCCGCCAAATAGGACTAAAAGTCTTGCCTGATAAGCATTTCACGATTCCATAAGCAAAAATTATCACACAAAGTCGAGAAGAGCCGCAAGAGAGAGTTTGCCTTTAAAAACCCCAAGTTAGTAGATTTACAAAAATGGGATGCAGCCGCTAAAAAACTAACTGGGAGAGGATGGTTTAGCTGATCTTACCTTGGGATTCACATTTAAAACCTTGATCGCGCCAAGCTTCTAAATCAACGGAATTTAAGGGAATGACTTGCCAACAGGGGGGAGAGATTAATTGTCCCACAAAAGCCCAAATTATACTTCTAGTCACATCTAAACCAGTTTTTAGCTTTGATTCGTGATTACCCGGAATACCAATTTCTCTGACTGCATCGATTTCTACTGCTATACCGTGGGATTGCAAGTGAATTGCTGCTAACCATTGAGCGCGAGGTAAATGAGTAGGAGAGGTGATGACTTTTACTTTATGTACTCCCCATTGTTTTAAAATTGGCACGGCAAAGAAAAAATTGCCGAAGGTAGAATCAGCACACTTTTCTAACCAGACGTTAGTTTTTGGCGCTTTTGCCCGTTCAAATAGTAATAAAATACAGGGGTCTTTCGAGCCTTCGGAAATCAAAATCGGTATATTGGGGTATTGCTGGGCCAGATTAGCTGCATAAATTTCCCGACGAATGCTGCCCCCCAAAACTAAGATGGCATCAATGGGTTTTTGTTGATTAATTGGCAAGCGGACGGCTAAATTAATCGCTAGATTAAGGATAATAAACCCAAAAACCAGAATCAGAGTTAGTTTTAACCATCTTTGCCAATGCCGGTGTTTACGCACAAAATTTTTCGATTTTTTCCCCATTGTTTAGAGATGGTGTAACAATTGTGCTTTGATAATTTTTTCTGCGGGGTTGAGTTTAACTAATTGTGAACCTGTCCCGTCTTTACCCGTAACTGTCACAGTCTCTACCTCTAAGGGTAGTTTTCGATTCTGATTGGTACTTAATAACACTATACTCCCCTCCCGGGCCGCTACCATGGCCGCTAAACTATCCTGTTTGTTAACGAATTGTAAAGCAGGTGAACCAAGATCGCCTAATTGTGATAGACGTAAATTCTCGATCCCTAGTCTTTTCCCGTAACCTAATCCCGAAATCAGCAGCAGATTTTCCCGATGAGGGAGAGAAACACAACCAGCTAGATGTTCCCCGTAGCGCAACCGCAAAATTGCCAAACCCTGGGCAGATTTACCCATAATTGGCAATAATTCCTCGCGCACGGGATAACGCAACACCCGACCGCTACTGGTGGCGATCGCTAAGTCCAGGCCCTCGTGAGTAAAAATAGCACCATATAGGCGATCGTCTTCTTTCAATTTCATCAGGGACAAACCCCGACTACCAACCCCCTCTAATTCATTGATGGGAAGTCGCTTTATTCGCCCCTGTTGACTCAGTAAAAGCAATTCTTGATTTTTTTGAGGTTCTGTGAAGAAAAATTGATTTAACACCGCTTCTGACTCTTTTTGGGCGGTTTTGGTCAGCAGACTGGAGATTAATACTGGTTGATTCGCTTGCGGGGGAACTTCCCGGATAGCAATCGGGTAAGCTTTGGCATTATCGAGGATAACTAGGAAATTTTCCCGTTTTTCGATCGCCTGTTGATAGATAATTAAACCCCAGTCCGGCGCTCGCTCTTCTGGTGTCGTCCAACTGATTTTATCTTCGGCATCAAGCAATAAAATCGCATTTTCTGGGGGTTCTTGGGGCGTAAATAGACTTAAACTCGGTGCATTCTCACTCTCAGACTTTTTCTTAACTTTATTCTCCTGTTTTTTAACTTCTGACTTCAAAGAGGATGTAGGGTGTGGGGTGTGGGGTGTGGGGTGTAGGTAAGGAAACCTCTTTCATCTGTGGGGGTGAAAATTTTTTCATCGGGACTGTCTCCTGTTTTTTAACAACAGAATCCTGTTTCTTCCCTGCTGTCTCCTGTCTCCTGTCCCCCGACTTCCCGGTGCGAATTTTTGTCCGTCTGCTATCGGCGAATTTTTTCTTTAAAGAGCGCAATTCTTTTTTCAGAGACTTGAGAAACTCCTGACGGTTATGGAGGAGGGTTTCCAATTGTTGAATTTTTGTTTGTAATTCCGTCGCTTCCGTCTCTAACTTTTGTCTTTCCAAACCAGTTAAACGACGCAGAGGCATAGCTAAGATAGAATCAGCTTGAGCGTCACTAATGCCCAATTCTGCCTGAAAACGATACTTAGCCGTCGTCCCATCGGGAGCATTTTTGAGAATATCCACCACTCGATCGATATTCTGCAAAGCTAATAATAAACCCTCGACTAAGTGTAAGCGATCGCTGGCCTGTTGCAACTCATCGCCATACTGACGGGTGAGAGTTGTTTCTCGAAAGCGCAAGAATTCCTGTAAAACTTCTTTTAAAGACAACTGCCGGGGTTGATTATCGACCAAAGCGAGGATAATCGCCCCAAAATTAGTCTGTAGGGCCGTTTGTTGGTATAAAGCCGCCAAAACCTGCTGCGGTTGACTTTCCCGCTTTAATTCAATCACCACCCGAATGCCTTCGCGATTGCTTTCATCGCGGATATCGGCAATTCCCTCCAATTTCCCTAAATTAACTAATTCGGCGATTTTTTCAATCCATGCCGCCTTATTCACCTGAAAAGGCAACTCAGTAACCACAATTGCCGTCCTTTCCCTTCGGCGCTTGCCCTCAATGATAATTGTTTCAGTTTTCGCCACTCCGCGCACGGGAATAATCCCCCTACCGGTGCGATAAGCCTCGCGAATGCCAGTATCATCTAAAATCTCGCCTCCCGTGGGAAAATCGGGCCCGGGGATAATTTCTACTAACTTTTCCTCGCTTAAATCGGGATTATCAATCAAAGCGATTAAACCTTCCACCACTTCCCCTAAATTATGGGGAGGAATATTAGTCGCCATCCCCACCGCAATACCTGAACAACCATTAAGAATCAGTATCGGTAACTGAGCGGGTAAAACAACCGGTTCCTGTTGAGAATTATCAAAATTACTGCTAAAATTAACGATAGCATCGCTAATTCCCCCTAAAACCGCCTGATCACCGATGCCGGCCAAACGGGTTTCTGTGTAACGCATGGCCGCCGGGGGGTCGTTATCGATCGAACCAAAGTTACCATGGCCCGATAAAAGTGGGTAACGACTGGAAAAATCCTGTACCATACGAACCAGTGCTTCGTACACTGACTGATCACCGTGGGGATGATATTTACCCAAGACATCCCCCACCACCCGCGCACATTTGCGAAAAGGGCGATCAGGAGTTAACCCCAGTTCGTGCATAGCGTATAATATGCGACGATGCACTGGTTTTAAGCCATCCCGTACATCCGGCAAGGCTCGCCCCACGATCACACTCATGGCATATTCTAGATAGGAGCGTTCCATCTCTTGGTGTAAGGCCGTGGGTATAATTTGACCACTAGCTAAGAAATCCAGTTGTTTGGCCATGAGTCTCTCGTTTTCAATCTGTCTAGCTGTGAATCATAAGGCATTTTGCCCGTTTTAACCTTGTTTATCCCTGAGCATCCCTATGACGACTGTTTTGATTGTAGAAGACGACCCGATTAATTTTCGCGTTTTTGCCAAAATTTTGACCAAACGAGGTGGTCTAGAGGTTAAAGGGACCGAAGATGTGGAAGAAGTGCTTCGTATTGCTCGGGACAAGAAAGCGGATGTGATCTTAATGGATGTCTCTCTCTCCCATAGTGTCTATGAAGGGAAAGCGGTAGATGGCATTAAAATCAGCCAAATTCTCAAAGCTAACCCCGAAACCGCCGATTTACCCGTTATTCTCGTCACCGCTCACGCTATGGAGGGCGATCGAGAGAATTTTCTCAAGCAGAGTCGGGCCGATGGTTATATTTCTAAACCGGTGGTTGATCACCAAGCTTTTGTTGAGCAAATTTTGGCGATTATCCCTCGGGATTCAGTCTAAGCTTTGAGTCTTCTTTTGTTAGTATATCAGTATTGATCTAGACCAGCTGCTTTCAGTTTACTCCTAACAGCTATCTCCCTAATCCTCCACTCTGCCATAGATGGCGTAGGCTCGATCGAGCGACCAGGCCCACATCTGATCCCCTAGGGAAAAATGCCACCATTCCCCCTTATGTCGGCTAAATCCCGCCTCCTCCATCACTTTAGCCAATAAAACTCGTTTTTGATGATAGCTCTGTTCTCGTGGGCTTTTTGCGGCAATATAATGATCGGGATGCGATCGCTCTCCGATCTCATCGATTTCTCCTCCCATGTCGATGGTTTGTCCCTTCTCGTCCACTAGGGTAATATCGATCGCCGCTCCGGTACTATGGGGAGGCGGGGTGGCGGCATTATCGCTGGGAATTGCCCAAATAGTGTAAACTTCTGTTAAAATCGCTTGACTTTCTGCCTCCGATAGTTTCTCTTTGGCTAATCCTCTTGTGTCTAGGAGAGTCTGAAAACTATAATCGACCATAAATTGTTGCACTTCGATCGGTCGATAGGCATCAAAAATCAAAATTTGCCAACCGGGTTGATAGACTTGCAGACGGTTTTGAGCGTCAATCAGGGGATTTAAGACCCCTTGTCGCAAAAAATAGGGAGATTTACCCCGATAATTAGCTCCTAATTTCTCGTAAGCATGGGGAGAAGGGATAACAAACTTATCTGCGGGTATAGGTACTAGGGGTTCCCCACATTCACGAATAGGAATTTTTTGGTAGGGTTTCATCGCGTCGTCGAGAAACAGTAATTTTATTGATGGTCAACTCGATCGCCAGTTTACGGGTACAATAAACCCGTTATTCCTCCTCCTCAACGGTTGTAGGGAATTTCATACTGGCCCAAGTTAACTGTTTTTGTGGGTCTTTTTCCGGTTCACTAAAACTCTCTTTGAGTTGTTCTTTTACCTGAGCAATATTGCCACTTTGAGCGGCATTCTTTAGATCATAGACATAACGAGCATTTTCGATCGCTTCCTCTTTACTACGAGAACTAGACTCAAAGCATTTTTCTAGGTCTTTGTAAATACCCTTGCGAGAGATTTTGAGAAAATATTGACGTTCTGTATCGATAAGTTTAGCCAATAATTCTAGGTGCATGGAATCCTCGGCACAGATATCCGCGAGGATATCCCATTCTTCACTCCCCAAAAGATTATTATCCGCCCCCGGTCGCGGATCTTGAAAAGTTTCTCCAGTCACTTGTTTATAAATCTTCGGTAATTGGTCATCAAATTCGTGCTTTTCTTCCCTCCAAATCCGGCGAATTTCGCTGAGTTCCTCCGTGGTAATTAGGGTAATATCTTTCATCTCCTCTGGGGCATTAGTACGCACGCTCTCCTGAGCTTCTAATACCCTTCTCAGCCAATATTCCCGCCATTGTTTAGTATAAGGGCCGGGTATGGGTTCGATCGATATTTCTCCATTTAAGTTTCTTTCAAATAATTGTACTTTCCCAAAGATACGGCGAAAATCCCGTTTTGGTCGGTCATCTTCTATATCTAATTCGTTGCGAAGCTCTAAAAGCGGTTGTAACCATTCTTTTTCTTCGTCATTCTGTATCATTGCCTCCATCGATTTATCTTTATTCACCAACGTACACACCCAACAACCTAAGCGCGAATCTCCACAGCTAGGAGTGGAAGTATCTACCACTAGGGGACATTCATTATCCGCAGTCGCTCCTCGATACATTGCTAATAATTCTTTGTTATCTCCTCCCCAGGGATTTTCCCACTGCATTAAGTACATCCATACCTCGTCGTTGCGCCAGTCCTCAATAGGAGTATAAACAAGAGAATTAATCAAACTTGGTCGAGGACTCAGACGATCTCTTAATCTACCTTTTTCGTGTTTCGCCATGACATTGGCTCTCTTTTGGCTCTCAGCTTTACGCATTCCTAAAACTAAAATAACTTCTCCACTTTCACGAACTACTTGTCGAATGAATTGATTAGCTGGATTAATTTTTAGTCGTTCAGTACACCATCTAAATCTTATTCTCGGTGCTGGATATCCTTTGCCAATCAAACAAACCCAATACCTTCCTAAAACTTCTGGATGTAATATATGAGCTTCTATTGGCATTTTTTGTTGTTCTGCCGCAATTCTCAGTTGACCAATTGATTTATTTACCCATGCAGTTACTATCGGATTTTCTACCAATGTATCTGTCGTTATGACGTAAACTTTTTTTTGTCTTTTTTCTTCTGGCAACTTAGTGATCGCATTCCAAACCAATTGTAAAACTGCCGTACTATCTTTTCCCCAAGATACACCTATGATCCAGGGAATACTGTCTAGACAATATAACTCTTGTATTTCTTGAGTAATACTTTTGATATCTTCTACGAACTCCTCTATAGCACGATTAGGAAAAATAGAAGTTGTTTTTTCAAGCATAATATTATCAACAAAAAGATCAACTAATTTCTAAAAATATTCTGACGATGCCATTGGATAGCTTCAAGTTTTGGATAGTGATTTTCTAGAGTGGGTAATAAAATATTCATACCATGAAAGTCTTTAATAGCTTTAGCATTAGGAGAAATTTCTTGAAAGTCTTTACTAATCATAATTTTGTATTGATCGTCAATAGCAAATAGTCCTTGATCGAATGCCCAATGATGATTTTTACAAAGAGATAAACCATTGTTTATCTGGTTATCATAGAATCTGGCAAAAGGTTTGATATGTGCGCCATCGACAATACTTTGTGTCAAGGAGTGGATGACTTTAAGACCACAAAAAGAGCATTGATAATCGTATAAATGGACTACTGACTTGCGAAATAACGCATCTCTAACTATAGACTTTCTAAAATAATATTTTGTCTGTGTTTCTCCTGCATCTAAAACGCTACGATCTAGTTGAGTGTCATCATCTTGTTGTAAGACTTGATTAATTTCTAAAATATCTTCTAATTGCTTTTGACTAGAAGAAAACCAAGCTTCTATTAGAGTATCAATTAGCTGTCGTCTAGCTTCTGGTTCCTGTAAAAGTTTATACAATTCCTCATCTAAAATCGCATAATCTACATCTGCTCTAATTTTGGGAATAGTTTGAGGACGGCCCCCACTATAAATATCACTAAACTTTAGCTTCCAAAATCCGTCATTTTTTAGATGAAAGAATGGTAAAGCTAACCCACCTTTAAAAGTATCTGGGTTTAAACGCTTCCAATACTTATCAAAAGTATCGATTAAGTCATCAGAAATATATATTTTATTATCTTGAATTTGAGAATCACTAATTAACTCAATTACTGATAATAATAAGATAGGCTTATAAGGTGCTTCACCACTTTGCTTAGACTTATTGACTTTAATTTTAGAAAATAAGTCACAATAATATTTTAAATTGCGTAGGGGAAGACTATCGACCATAGGGGGGGGGAGATATGCGGGTAAAAAAAGGAAACTATTACCAGCATACAGAAAAACATCCCAGCGAGAGAGAAAAATATAAAAAGCCTAGAGAGATAGTCATAATAACATCGATCGAGCGCGGCTGACAAGCGATCGCACATTACCGAACTTATGTACTATGATCAACCCTTAATCCAACTTTAAAAACCCGCTTCCCACTCCCTCCTATACCCTTTAAAGAGGATTTAGTATCACTTTCCCGGGTTGAGGGTTTAAGTCCAGTTAGGGATTAAAGAGTAACTCCACCGTCCACGGGTAAAACCACCCCTGTCATATAGGGGTTGATAATCAAACTCAATACTGCTAGGGCGACTTCTTCGGGTTGCCCTAAATGTTCGACAGGTAGAGCAGAAACCGCCCATTTGCTCAGGTCGGAGCGTTCCGAATCACCTTGACTGGTCCAGATGCTTGTATCTTCTATTAATCCGGGGGCAACAACGTTAACGCGAATAGGAGCGAGTTCTAGGGCGAGGGCGCGTCCAAATACGGCTACGGCACTATTAGCGGCGGCTATGACGGAAATTCCGCCCATTTTGGAATATTTGAACATAGTGACGCTGGATGTCAGGGTAATAGAACCGTCCTTGGCCAAAGTTTTCAGGGAGCCACGCACTGCTAAAAAGGTTGCCCAGAATTTCTCCATACCTCCCCGGGCCGTTTCTGCGGTCATTTCGGTTAATAAGGCTCGCGGCATATTTCTGTCTCCGAGAGAGGTGACTACTAAATGGTCAAAGTTGCCAATTTCTGCAAAAAAGGCATTAACAGAATCTTCTTCTAAAAAATTAACAGTTTTGGCTTCAATCTCCCCGGAAATTAGGGCAACAGCGGCAGCTAATTTCTCTTGAGAAGCATGGGAAAGCACCACTTTTGCCCCTAGGGAGAGCAATTTTTGAGCAATCGCTAGGTCAATCCCGGAGCTTGCACCAATAATAACGACTTTTTTACCCGATAAGGAATCAAACATTTTTTTGTCTCCAAAAATTCAAGAAAAACTTACAACTATTACAGTTCATTGACTGGCTTTTGGGCAGCAACTAACCAATAAGTTATGACCGAGGAACTTAGCAAATTATCGAGAGGCTTAATGTTTAAATTATAGGTTTCTTCGTCTAATTTTCCCGATTGCAATTCCTCTGTTAACCAAGACTTAAGATGGCGAAAATGTCTGAACCAGCACTCCTCCGTCACCTCGACAAATTGAACATCTTTAAACCCTGCCTGTTGATAAAGATTTTGATACTCGGCAATATCTTTGACCGTGTTTGCTTGGGGAACTGTCCAATCCCCCAAAAGTTCCGTTGTGGCAAAACTCAGATCTGAGAGAATTAAGGTTCCCCCCGGCTTTAATACTCGCCAAGCTTCTTGCAAGAATTGCCGCCTGGTATTAAAATAAAAAGCCGCTTCTACACAAATAATTTGCTCAAAAGAATGATCGGCAAAATCCATCTCTACCGCATCCATTAACAGAAATTTACCCTCGGGAAAATTCAAGAGACTTCTGGCAATTTGTGTCGGAGAAATGTTAATCCCCACAATTGCTGTCAATGGGTAATATTTGAGAAGATAATGGGTAGTTGCTCCCAAACCACAGCCAACATCAAGAATTGTTCCCTGTTTGTTGGGAATAAATTCTAAAAGTTTCTCCATCAGAGTAGAGGATGCTTCCTGTTGATCTTGAGTATGGGAGAGCCAATAACCGACATTAAAAAACTCTCTTTCACCATAAAACTCTCGAATCGAAGGACTACAAATTAAATCATCGAATCTACTAATCCATTCATTTTTATCCATTGTTAAACTCACTTAACTGTTTCGGCAAAAACTACATTAGTTTAACACGATTTGGCTTAGTAGAGCGGGAAGTACCCACTTTCCGCACTTCTTAACATTCAATTAATAATTTTTACTAATATATTGCTTACAATCCTTTGCCAGTAAAGATTATAGCTACAATCATGGATTTTGATCAAGGTGAAGAATTGTCAATTTTTTTCTCAGAAAAAATCAATTATTGAAAATGTTCTTAATAGTAGTTTGTACAATGAAGGTTTTTCGTCAAAACATCTTGGGGAATGTAAAAATATATAAAAGTATATGAAGATGTGCGGAATGTCGGCCGTTAAGGCACTATGCTGAATCATACTGTTTTTTAAAACACAGAGTTGTCATGCCTAATTTTTCGCACACTTGTAGCAGTATCAACTACGACCCTAACAGCACAATCCTGAGTGCTGAGTGCCAAGCTCGCGATGGAGAATGGCTCCCTACCGAACTGAGGCTTAGTGACCATATCGGTAATATAGATGGGGAATTGCAGTTCGGGGATCAAAACTTCCAAGAAACCTGCCAAGATTGTCACCTTGAGTTCGGGGATGGAGAGCAATCCGTATGGTTGGTGTGTACTTGTCAAACAATGGATGGGGAATGGAAACCTACGCAAATACTGTTAGACAGTCAGATCGATAATAACGATAGCCAACTGGAAATCGGATAGGGTAGGGGAGGACGCAAGAAATCCACGATTCCGCTATCTGTTGGCTAGGAAACCTACACTTACCCGCAAGAAAAGTGTAGGTAGTTCACCAAGTATTTGACTTGAGTAAGACGGCAATATATGTTACTATCGCAAGGTAATCGCAGCTATCTTGAAAAAGCTGCCACTCAAAACTAGGAATGACCATGAATTATCCTAATAGCGAACAGAGTAAAGCAATCCCCTTCTTTGCTCGTTTTTTGTCTGCGGACCAAGACGAGGCTCCGACTCCCGATTCCCCCCCCGATTCTGAACCCGCTCCCGTTTGGACTTGGAAATGGCCTTCTGACTGGGAAGATAGTTAATTAATTTAAAGATTGCTTTCAGTAATTCAGACAGAAATAAACTGCCGCCATAAGTCAAGCAGGAGTAAGATTTATGGCGGTTTTTTGTTGTATTTAGGGTTTGCTAAACAAGTCAATTGGCCGGTGAGGGCAGCAGGAGAGAGGAGGGAGAAAGTGCTTAGTCAAGTTAAAACTACTCTTCAGCAATTTCGACTTCTTTGGGAGCAACAGGTTCTTCGGCAGCAATTTCTACTTCAATAGCCTTTTTCAGGTTAAGTTTTAGAACTTGAGAAATTGGCAAACCTTCCACCTCATTGATGAGATATTCTTGAGTTTCTGTTTCACGACGTTTGAGATAGACCGTTTTAAGCAGTGCCTCAATGCCATAACCCGTAACAATGTCACCAATAATGGTAGAGATGCCTAAGACCCCAAGTCCACCAATTAGTCCCAGCGGACCGCCTAACCCAAAAAGTGCGTAAATCGCAGGATAGGCAGTACCACCAGATGCGGCAACAGCAATAATGAAAATAATGCCGGGGAGTCCCAGAGATGCAAGTTTTTGAACAACTTCATCCAGAGAAATTCCCCAGGAGACAAGTTTTTTGTTGATTTCTGTGGGATTAATTCCGAGAAAATCATTGGGAATGGCCGTTTCAGTAGTTTCCGTCATTGATGAGACTCCTAAAATCACTAAGTTGGATTGGTTGGTCGGGATTTCAGTCATATAAAATCCATGGTAAGGCAAAAGAATACAAATCGGCTGTCTAGCAATCAGATGCCTTGCAGCATTCTACATTAGTCTTACTGTTCACACAACTTGTAGAAAATCGTCAGTTCTTAGATTAAATCCTGTTTAAAAGATAGAGGAGATTGGGTAGAAACAATTGATAACTGGGGTTTTCAAGTTGGATTGGGAGTTAATCATAGTCTTAAAAACGGGTTTGGTATCAAATCTCAAGGCAAACTTTTAACTCTTCGGCTAAAATCTGGACATGGGGTTCCACCATAATCGAGACATGATTTCCTAGTACGAAATGAATCTCAACTGGCTCTGTAGAAAATTCACTCCAGCCTAAAGAAGAATCCTCGCAATCTCCAGCTATTAAATCTTTATTTGGATCATCAGCTAATTCCTCACTGGCCCGTATAATCGTGATTTTACCAGGATAAGTCTGTTTAGGGAGATAATCAATCAGACATAAACAGCTAGTTTTATAGGCTTGGACAATTTTTTCAAGCTGCCTAGTTTCCGCATTGGGGGGAAGCATATTAGCCAGTTTAAAAAAGTTTAAGGCGTATTTTAATTGTTCCTCCACTGTTAAGACTTGAAGAGTTTTATAGGAAATATCGACGGTTTTATCTAAATAAACTTCGATACCTTTGCTGACTTCAGCTAACCACCGCGCATGATCCCAATTAATATAATCAAGCAAAATTTGTTTGTCTTTATAGGTGGGTGCTGAAGAATCAATGATTGCTAGTAATGCCACTTGTTGACCCTGATTAACCAACTGTTGAGCCATTTCAAAAGCCACATTACCACCGTAGGAATGTCCTCCCAAAAAGTAGGGTCCTTGGGGTTGTAAATCCTGCATGGCTTTAATATAAATACTGGCTATATCCTCAATGCGACTGATTTCTCCAAACTGTTGATAGAGATCATTTTCAAAACTGTAGAAAGGTTGATCTTTTCCTAAACAACGTCCTAAATGGTAAAAATAAAATGGTCGTCCTCCAGCGCCTGGAACACAGAAAAAAGGCGGCTTTGAACCCTGGGGTTGAATGGGAACTAAACAAGACTGGTTAGAGGAATCTGCATCAGTTTGGATAATGGTCGCTAACTGTTCAATAGTTGGGTTTTGAAATATTGTAGTTACGGCAATTTCTTTGCCTAACTGTTCTTTAATTTGGGTGATTAAATAAGGAGCTAAAAGGGAATGGCCACCGAGGTCAAAAAAGTTATCCTGCACGCTAATTTTGTCAATCTTTAGCACTTTTGACCAGATTTGCACAAGGTTTAATTCTAACTGATTACGCGCTCCAATAAATCTGTCTGAATCACTGGTGTTACTGGGAGCTTTTAACGCACGGCGATCAATTTTTCCGTTAGCTGTTAAAGGGAAAAACTCCAGCATCACAAAAGCACCCGGAACCATATAACCGGGCAATTTATCGCTAAGAAATTGACGCAAATCGCCACTTGTTAGCTTTACTCCTAGCTTAGGTACAATATAGGCAACTAACTGTTTTTCCCCCGGATTGTCTTCACGAACAATCACACAGGAAGACTGTACCGCCTGATTTTGACTAAGTACGGACTCAATTTCTCCTAATTCAATACGGAAGCCGCGAATTTTTACTTGATTGTCAATCCGTCCTACATATTCAATATTACCATCGGGTAAATAACGCGCTAAGTCTCCCGTTTTATATAATTTTGACGGCTCATTGCCCCCCTTATTAAGGAGGGTTGGGGGGATCACTTCATCCTTCTCAAAAGGATTAGGAATAAATTTTTCTTGGGTTAATTCGGGACGGTTAAGATAACCTTTGGCTAATCCTGCACCAGCAATATGTAATTCTCCTACTACACCAATCGGGACAGGTTGCAGATTTTTATCCAGTAAATAGATTTGGGTATTGGCAATCGCTTTACCAATGGGAATAGTTGTCGCTGTAGAAGCTACGTTTTCCACTAAATACCAAGAAGAAAACGTTGTATTTTCCGTTGGACCATAGACATGAAGCAACCGTTGTGGCGCACCTTTTTCTAGTACCTCTTGTACCCATTTTGGTTCAACTGCTTCACCCCCAAATAGTAAGCATCGTAAGTTACTAAAAGCTTGGGGAACTAAATTAGCTAACTGATTAAAAAGTGCTGTGGTTAAAAATAAGACACTAATCTGATTTTCCTTTAAGCTTACTGCCAATTCTTGGGGTGAGAGCAGAACTGATTTAGCAATAATAATAATCTTAGCACCGTTAAGTAAAGCCCCCCAAATTTCAAAAGTAGCGGCATCAAAAGCAATATTAGACGCTTGCACAACGCGGTCATCAGGAGTAAACTGGATGTAATTGGTATTTAATACCAGTCGATTAACTGCTTGATGACCGACGATAACACCTTTGGGTATTCCTGTAGAACCAGAAGTATAAATAACGTAGGCTAAATTATCCGCAGAAACTGTGCTGTTCAGATTCTCCAGACTTGCCTGATTAATTTGTTCCCAATCTTTGTCTAAACAGACAAAAATAGCATTATGATTTGGCAGGGAAGCCTGTAAATATTCGCAGGTTAATATTATTTTAAATTGGGTATCTTGGAGCATAAAGCTAATGCGTTCTTGGGGATAATCTGGGTCAATAGGAACATAAGCTCCACCGACTTTAAGAATAGCCAATAATCCCACAATCATGTCGAAGGAACGCTCTAGACAAATCCCCACTAATTCATCTGGTTTTACTCCTAATTTTTGCAGGTAATGAGCTAATTGATTAGCTCGACAATTTAATTCATTGTAGGTTAATTGTTGATCTGAACATACCACTGCTACCGCATCGGGTGTGCATTTTACCTGTTCTTCAAATAACTGATGAATACATTTATCAGAGGGATAATCTGTGTGAGTTTCGTTCCACAATGATAACAATTGATAACGTTCTTCATCACTTAACATCGATAACTCAAAAATTCCCCTATTGGGATTAGCTGCAATCGCAGTTAAGAGATTTTGAAAATGTTGCCCCATTTGGTTAATGGTGGGGGCAGCAAACAAATCCGTACTATAACACCAAACCGCTTCTAAACGATCAGAAACTTCCCAAAAATTTACCTCTAAATCAAATCGCGCTTTAAGCTCAACAGATAAAGGCAAACTCTCCATCTTTAAGCCAGATAAACTGGCCTCAGATTGGGGAGTATTTTGCAGTGAGAACATTACCTGTATCAAAGGATTATGACTTAAATCTCGGTTTAATTGTAATTTTTCTACTAACATTTCAAAAGGCAAATCTTGATGGGCATAAGCTGATAAAGTTGTTTGCTTTACTCGTTCTAATAACTCGATAAAACTCGGATTTCCTTCTAGATTACCTCTGAAAGCCAAAGTATTGGCAAAAAAGCCCATCAATTTCTCAATTGCCGAACTATTACGATTAGCGATGGGAGAACCCACCAAAACATCTAATTGACCACTATAACGAGAAATTAGGACAAAAAAAGCCGCCAGTAAAGTCATAAATAGTGTTGCTCCTGACTCCTGACTTAACCTTTTGAGGCGTTGCGTTAAGTCTTGATTCAGGCGAAAAACCTGCCCATCACCCTGGAAACTAGGAATTGGGGGGCGGGGATAATCCGTCGGCAATTCTAAAATAGTAGGTGCATCTTGTAACTGTTTTTGCCAGTAATTAAGTTGACGTTCCAAGACTTCACCGGTTAGCCATTGACGTTGCCATACGGCAAAATCGGCGTATTGAATCGATAATTCAGGGAGAGGGGAAGGCAATCCCTGAACAAAGGCTGCATAAAATTGAGATAATTCACCAAAGAAGATGCTCAAAGACCAACCATCGTAAATAATATGGTGCATCTTCAACAGCAATACATACTCTTGAGAACCCAGTTTAAGTAACTTAAATTGGACTAATGATTCCTTGGCTAAATCAAAGGGTTTTAAGGAGAAAGCAATCGCTATTTCTTGCAGATGTTCTGTTTGTTCATTTTTTGATAAATTTTGTAAATCTTGAAGGGGTAAACTGACGGGTGAAGGGGGAGCAATGCGCTGAATTGGTTGCCCTTCCACCATAGGAAAAGTGGTTCTTAAAATTTCGTGACGGCGAATTAGTTCACTGAGACTTTGTTCTAAAGCCAACAGATTGAGGTTTCCTTCTAACCGTAAAGCGTCTAACAGATTATAGGAATGACTATCGGGGGAAAGTTGCTGCAGAAACCAGAGTCGTTGTTGAGCAAAAGAGAGGGGTAAATCCTGATCCCGTGATACAGGAATAATCTCTAAATCAACAGTATTAGTTGGGATTTTTGCCGCTCTTAAAAAGTCCAAAATTTCAGGTTTTTTGGCGGCGATTTCTTCTTTAATTTCTGGGGTCATAACCCCTTTGGGAGCCTGAAAACGAAGTTTTTCGCCTTCCAGCCATAGTTTAATCTCTAAACCCTTCAAATACGCTAAAAAATCTCCTACTTTCACTTACCAATTGCCTCCAAAGTTGTTGTTAAATTAGCTCTAAATCACGAAGTTTGCCCTGAGGATGAAAAAGTCCATCAGATTGCTATTGACTAGGATCAATATTTGTCCTTTGCCGTTTTAACTGTCTTGCTAAACTATTGAGAGCAGCTAAAACTTTAACTGTTTTTATAATTCACCATCCTCATAATCTTCTAAGCTTTCAGTCATAGCTATTTCTCCCGGTGCAACGGTAAGAACTTCAATAATTTGGGCTAAATTAGCGATAGTTGGGTATTCTAGCAAATTTTGTAAAGACAATTCCACCGAGAAAAGATCGCGGGAACGGGAAATAACCTGAGTTGCTAACAAAGAATGTCCTCCCAATTCAAAGAAATTATCCTTAATCCCAATACGTTCGACTCCCAAAACTTCACTCCAAATTTGAGACATTTGAGTTTCAATCGGGGTACGAGGTGCGAGAAATCCCGTAGCTAAATTGCGTTTAGCTGTATCGGGAGTAGGCAAAGCCTGTCGATCTACTTTACCATTAGGAGTCAAAGGTAGGGCATTAAGCAAAACAAAAGCCTGGGGAACCATATAACTAGGTAGCTTTTGTTGGACAAATTCCCGCACCTGTGGCACTAACTTCTGGACTAATTTACCATATAGGGGATTATTCGTATAATCAGTCCAGGATTTGGGAATAATCGTCTCATCATCCCAAAAATTGGGGTATGGTTGTTGATCAATTTTATTTATTATCGGTTCGAGGATGGCATTCTGGCGACAGAAAACCACATCGAAAGAACCATCTTGACTACCTTCCCACCAACTGAGATGAACAGTGTAACCTAACTGTTCTCCCAGTTGCCACATTTGCTCAGGATTAATCCCTATCCCGCTATTTTTTCCTAACAATTGTCGCAATTCTCCCACCGTTTTTACTCCCGGAGGATTTTCTAAACAGTCTAAAATTTGTAGGGCCTTTTGTAATCGTTGATTGGGTACATCTCTGATGCCTAAATATTCTGGTTGTTCTAGTTTTAGTTTATCTTGTAGTTGCGCTAAAGAAAACCGATCCCGCTGCCAATTTAGCCAAGGAATTGTCGTTTTTTGCCCATCAGTATCCAGATGTAAAGTAACATCATAGCGGAATTGGGTTAACTCATTGTCAGCCTGACCCCGTTTCGGGGCAATTTCTACCCAAGAAATTCGCGGAAAACGTTGTTTAAGCGCGATAAAGAACTGAGGTGCAATTAACAATTCTTCTTCGGTAGCTACACTTTGATTCACCTGTTTTTGCCATTGTTCAAGGGTTTTATTAGCTTCAGCGCGAGCTAACTGTACCGCCGCATGGTAAGGCTCTAGTAAGGACAAACTACGAATATCACCTAAGAAAATCTTACCCCGATCCGCAATCGTCTTGACTGCTCCTGCGATAACTTGTAATAGATAATCCACACTAGGGAAATACTGAACAACAGAGTTAATTACTACTCGATCGAAAGTAGCTTGGGGAATGCCGGTAAAATCATCGGCTGTTCGGTGTAATAATTTTACTTTGCCCTCTAAACCCTCAATTGTGCCACATAAATGTTCGAGGTTATTAATGGTAGCAGCGGAATAATCGGCTCCCCAATATTCCTGACAATGTTTCGCCACACGGAATAGCAATAATCCACTTCCGCAACCAATTTCTAACACTCGTTGTGGTGGTTGATTTCCTAAAATTCGGCTCACTGTCTGATCAACCCATTCCCGCATTTCTGCTGGCGGAATAGCTTGTCCTGTATAACTACTATTCCAACCACTAATATTAAAAGTGGGGTCTTCAATTTGAGGTTGGGGTTTACTGTAGGATTCTTCATAAATCTTTTGCCAATCACTAACATATTCACTCTGCCATTGAACCAGCTGTTCAGGCAATACTTGATCCTTGAGAGCCGGAACTAAGTAGGCTACTAAATTAGTATTAAGCTGGTCATGATCATGATCACTTGCCTGATCAGCGCGAGCTATCACAACCGCTTCTTGTACTAAGGGATGTTGGCTCAAAACTGCTTCAATTTCCCCTAACTCGATACGGAAACCCCGCACTTTAACTTGGTTGTCAATCCGTCCCAGATATTCAATCTGACCATCGGGTAAATAACGGGCTAAATCTCCCGTTTTGTATAATTTTGACGGCTGCTCTCCCCCCTTATCAAGGGGGGTTAGGGGGGGATCAAGGGAGACAAACGGGTTAGAGATAAACTTCTCGGCGGTCAATTCTGGGCGATTCAGATAACCCCTGGCTAACCCCGCACCGCCAATATGTAATTCCCCAGCTACTCCGATAGGAACTGGTTGTAAATGAGGGTCTAAAATATAAATCTGCACATTGGGAAGCGGACGACCAATGGTTATTTTTTCATCGAAAGGCGTACATTTTGCGATCGTGGCACAAACACTTCCTTCGGTTGGCCCATAAGCGTTGAAAAAGTTTCGCCCCGCAGACCATTGTTTGATCAGTTCGGAAGAACAAGCTTCACCCCCGACAATTATTGTTTTTAACGTTGATAATTCGACTAAAGGCAAAACCGCCAAAGCTGATGGAGGTAAACTAATATGGGTAATGGCATAATCGCTTAATCGCTTAATTAAGGGCAGACCAGGCATTAGAGAGTCTTTTGTTGCTAAGAAAAGTGTTGACCCAGACCCAGACCCTAGTGCCATTAAGATTTCTGATATACAAACATCAAAGCTTAGGGAAACAAACTGGAGAACACGACTCTGAGAATAGACACCAAAAGTCTGAATTTGAGCTTGAGCGAGATTGCACAATCCTTTATGTTCTACCATCACGCCTTTGGGTTTGCCTGTAGAACCAGAGGTATAAATCACATTGGCCAAATTAGAGGGGGTTACTTTCGCCGTCAGGTTATCCTGGCTATATTGGGCAGTTTTTTCCCAAATTTCTTCTAAAAAGACTGTTTGGCCTTGATGGTTGGGGAGTTTATCAATTAGTGAATGTTGGGTTAGTAATAAGGAGACTTGACTATCCTCTAACATAAATTGTAGGCGTTCTTGAGGATATTCTGGGTCAAGGGGTAGATAAGCCCCACCGGCTTTAAGGATGCCTATTAATGCCACAATCATGTCTAAAGAGCGCTCTACACATAAACCGACTATTACCTCGGTTTCTACACCTAAAGAGCGTAAATAGTGAGCTAGTTGATTGGCCCGACTATTTAATTCTGCATAGGTCAACTGTTGATTTTCAAAGACTACTGCTACTCCATCAGGGGTACGCGCTGCTTGTTCCTCAATTAATTGATGAATACACTTGTTATAGGAGTAATCAGCTTTTGTCTCATTCCAACCCTCTAATAGTTGATACTCTTCCTCTGGGGTTAATAAGGGTAGTAAAGCCACCGGTTGCTGTGGATTTTCCACAATTGCCGCCAACAAAGTCTTAAAATGAGTCATCATACGGACAATAGTTTCAGCATCAAATAAATCCCTGTTATAAGAGCAAAAACCGCCCAATCCTTCGGCTGCATCCCAGAGGTAAACTTCTAAGTCAACCCTAACTGAATCAAGTCCCGATGGTATCTCCTCAATGTTTACTCCGGGTAAATCCCAGGGAGAACTAGGAGCATTCTGAAGGGCAAAAACTATCTGTGTTAAAGGATTACGATCTAAATGACGCTCAATTTGCAATTTTTCGACTAACATCTCGAAGGGTAAATCTTGATGGTCGTAGGCGTTTTGAGTAGTTTGTCTGACTTGTGCGAGAAAATCCTCAAAGGTCGGTTCTTGAGATAAATCAAATCTTAACACTAAAGTATTGACAAAAAAGCCAATTAACCCTTCAATTTCGGTGCGGTTACGGTTAGCAATTGGTGAACCAATTACCACATCTGTTTGTTGACTATAACGAGATAGTAACACAGCAAAACCCGCTAGTAATGTCATAAAGAGAGTGCTACCGGACTCTTGACTGAGTTTTTTCAGTTGTTGCGTTAGTTGACTATCTAGTTGCAGTCGCTCCGTCCCTCCGCGAAAACTTTGGATTGCTGGCCGGGGACGGTCTGTGGGAAGTTGGTGTAGTAGGGGAATCCCGGTTAATTGTTGCTTCCAGTAGCTTAATTGACGGTCTAATACTTCATTAGTTAACCATTGACGCTGCCACACGGCAAAGTCAGCATACTGTATTGATAAATCAGATAAATCTGCTTTTGTATCGGTGCAGAAACTTCGATAATAGACCGATAATTCGTCAACTAAAACACCTAATGACCAACCATCCGCCGCAATATGATGAATAGCTAATAATAGTACATATTCCTCTGTCTTGACTTGCCATAATTTGACTCGTAATACTGAACCTGATTCGAGATCAAAGGGTTCGGATGCTGCTGCTAATAACAGATTTTTTACCTGTTGCTCAGAATGACTGAGGTTTTGCAGATTGACAACTGGTAAGGTGAAGGTTACATTAGGATCTATCGCTTGTATTGGTTTGTTATCTTTGAGTTTAAACTGAGTCCGTAGGGGTTCATGGCGTTGAATAATTGCCTGGAAAGCTTTTTCTAAGGCTTTAACATTGAGATTTCCCTGCAAACGCATCGTTAAATCAATAGTATAAGCCCCACTTTCTCCTTCTAATTGATTCACAAACCAGAGACGTTCCTGGGCCCAGGATAGGGGAATGTCCTCCTCTCGATTAACGGGGACAATTGATGGTAGCTTTAACCCTAAACCTGTTTGCAGTTCTTTTAAAATTACCGCACTTAACTGAGCAATGGTTGGGGATTCAAACAGATAACGCAAGGGAACAACAATCTCAAAGGTTTCCTGTAATCGAGAAATAACTTGAGTTGCCAACAGAGAATGTCCACCTAATTCAAAGAAATTATCCTCAATACTGACTCGTTCTAATTTCAGTACCTCAGCCCAAATCCGCGCCATTTTTTCTTCAATGGGGTTACGGGGAGCTATATATTCACCTTTGCCCTGTAAATCGGGAACAGGTAAAGCGCGGCGGTCGATTTTGCCATTGGGAGTTAAGGGGAAAGCATCAAGAAGGACAAATGCCGTTGGAACCATATAGTCGGGTAATTTTGCTCGCAAAAATTGCCGTATTTCGTTAATTGTCAGGTTGATTTCGGGTTGCGGTACAACGTAAGCAACTAAGCGTTTATCCCCTAGATTATCTTCACGAACAATCACACAAGAAGACTGTACCGCCTCATTTTGGTTGAGTAACGATTCAATTTCTCCCAATTCAATGCGGAAGCCACGCAGTTTTACCTGATTGTCAATCCGTCCTAAATATTCGATTTTACCATCGGGTAAATAACGGGCTAAGTCTCCCGTTTTATATAATTTTGACGGCTCATTGCCCCCCTT